>CAKZUU010000481.1 GCA_937922175.1 uncultured Gemmataceae bacterium | reverse complement strand
TCGGGAGTGACCACGATGGGGGGCATCTCGGAGTTGGCCGGTTCAAGGACGACCTTATCGCGGCGTCGATAAAACCGTTTCAGCGTCACCTCGCCATCAATCATGGCGACGACACGCTCACCGTTGTTCGCGGTCTCTTGCCGTCGGATCACAACAAGGTCGCCGTCCTGAATATGATCGTCGATCATCGAATTGCCCCGCACACGCAAGGCGAAGCACTCCGGCCCACAAAACTGGTGGAAATCGACGAACTCATCGTTTTGCGCTTCGGCCGAGATCGCGGGTCCCGCGGCCACCTGGCCGATCAAGGGCAACGTTGGACCCTGGGTCCGATAATTGACCAACTGAATGGCACGGGCCAAAGGTTCGTCAGGTCGGCGAATCATCCCTTTTTTGATAAGCGCTTTGATGTGGCACGTGACGCCGTTGGGTGATTTGATCCCAAATGCCTGCCCGATCTCACGAATGGAGGGACCATAACCGCGATTCTCGATCCGTTCCCGGATGTACTCGTAGATCGCTCGCTGCTTTTCGGTCAATTGACTCGGTTCACGCATGATGGCCTTCCCTGGGGGAATGCGGGAGAGACAATCAATCTGGTCACAAATTGATACTGAACTTTCGTATATTCAACATCTGTACATTAACTTCCGAAGTTTCTGGCAGTTTGTCAAGAGATTTGTTACCTTGGCCAAAAATGACTCGTGTCGCAGAACAGGAGGCCAAAATCTGTCGTGATCCGCAGCGATGAAGTGTCGTACCCTGCGATTCTGAACGCGATCCTGGAGCGTCGGCCGCTCTCGCCTGAGCAACTGACCGCGAGCATGGAGGCGATGCTCACGGGGGCTTGGAGCGAGGCGGAGTCGGCAGGGTTTCTCGTCGGCATGCGGATGAAGGGAGAGACGGCGGAAGAATTAGCCGCGGGGGCTCGGGTTTTACGATCGCGCATGGTGCGAATGGAGCGTCCCCTCGCGGGCAGTCTCGACACGTGCGGCACCGGCGGCGATCATCACTCGACCTTCAATGTCAGCACGGCGGTCGCCTTGGTGGTGGCGGCGGTAGGGGTTCCCGTGGTGAAGCACGGCAACCGAGCGGTCTCCAGCCGCAGCGGCTCCGCCGACGTGTTGGCCGAATTGGGCCTCCCCATCGAAGCTGGCCCCGCTTGGGCGTGCCGTTGCCTGCACTCCGTTGGACTGGCCTTCTGCCTGGCGCCCCAGTTTCATCCCACCTTGAAAACGCTCGCCCCGCTGCGACGGCGGCTTGGTGTGCGGACGATGATGAACCTGCTGGGTCCTTTGGCCAATCCCGCCGAGACGCCTTTCCAACTCCTGGGCGTCGGTCGCCTCGATTTGCTCGAGCCGATGGCGGGTGCCTTGGCCTCTTTGGGAACGCAAAGCGCCTTCGTCGTCTGCTCTGAAGAAGGTTTAGACGAAGTCAGCCTGTCCGCACCGACACATTACCGTCAGATCCACGCCGACGGGACCATCTCGTCGGGTGTTTGGGTCGCTTCGCATTTTGGGTTGAGTTCCTGTCGTTTAGCGGACCTGTATGCGGCCGACGCGTCGGCCAGCGCGGAAATCATTCGACGAATTTTGGCGGGCGAGCCAGGCCCCTGCCGCGATGTTGTGTTGGCGAATGCGGCGGTGGCCCTTCGCGCCGCGCAGAAGGTCATGGACCTGTCGGAAGGAGTACGTCAAGCGATTGAGGCAATCGACTCGGGGAAAGCCCGAGTTGTCTTGGATTCGTTGCGTAATGTGCCTATCTGAGGGATCACTCCTTTTCGGCCCGGAGATGAGGGCGCGACCGCGACGCCAGCCAGGATGAGAGATGATGCAACACAAAGTCGTTTTGATCATCGATCCGGGAATCGACACGGCCTTTGCGACGGCCCTTGCGCTGTTTGATCGCCGCTTGCAAGTCTTGGCCTTGGCGCCGACGGCGGGTAACATTTCCGCACTGCAAGCGACGATCAACACTCACACCCTGGTGGCGCAACTCGACCCCCCGCGTTGGCCTCGGCTGGGTGCCGCCCTGCCGATCAAGTATGACGTCGACGGCCGAGCACTTCATGGCGTGGACGGACTTGGCAATGCCCGATTCCCCGAGGTGAGCTTGCATGCCCCTTTGTCAAGCGATCGACTGATCGTCGAGATGGTGCAGGAATATCCCGACGAAATTACCATCATTTGCATGGGACCGTTGACGACGCTCCAAAGTGCCTTGCATCGCGAGCCGAATCTTCCCCGCCGGGTGCGTCGCGTCATCGTTCTCGGCGGGGCCTGGCGCGAGCCGGGCAACGTGACACTAGCTGCCGAATTCCATTTCTTTTGCGATCCGGAGGCGGCGCGAGAAATTGTGCATTCGGGAATGCCGATCACTCTCGTCCCCTTGGACGTGATGCGCAAAATCATCTTCTCGCCCTCGGATCTGCTGGAGCTTCCGGCTCCATCATGCCGCGTCTCCAGGTTCCTTCGACAGATCGTTCCCTTTGGAATTCGCGCCACATCGAATCTTTACGGCATCGAAGGATTCCACATGAAAGATGTGATGGGAGTCGCGGTGCTGGTCCTGCCCCACGCGGTCACATCGCGTTCGATTTACGTGGACATCGAAACCCGCGGGGAACTCACCCGGGGAATGAGTCTATTTGATCCACGTCCCAACTCCGCCAATCGTCCCAATGTCGAGTTGGTCACAAGTATCGACGTCGATGAAGTGCGTGAGTATATTTTTTCCACTTTGCGACGGATCGAAAACGATTAGGTGGACTTGCGGATGACCTGCTGTTCATCGCTTCGATTCGCCCAGGCCATTTTGGTGCGCCCCGACCGTCTCGTACCGGGTTGGCTCCACTGTGAGAACGGTCGGATCACCGCTTGGGGCGAGGGGGACTCGTTCCCGAAAGATCAGGAGGCTATCGACCTTCAAGGACAATTTCTCGCCCCCGGGTTTGTGGATTTGCACGTTCATGGCGGGGACGGTGCCGACTTCATGGATACGACCGCCGACGCTTTTCGCACCGTCTTGCAGGCGCACTTGCGGCATGGGACAACGAGCCTGCTGCCGACCTCGATCGTGGCCCGCCACGAGCAGATCCGGGAGTTTCTCAGCTTGTGCCGTCAGTTCCGATCGTCGCCGACTCCGCGCGGTGCCGAGCGAGAAGCTCGGGTACTGGGAGCCCATCTCTACGGGCCGTACTTCGCTCCGTCGGCGCGCGGTTGTCATCCGGCGGGTGCTTTGCGCATTCCCGAAGCCGCTGAAGTCGAGCAACTGCTCCAATTCGCTGACGCCATCGTGACCGCCACGATCGCCCCGGAACTGCCCCGAGCGAACCTGTTCGCTGCGGCTTGTCGCGCCCACGGGATTCGACTGAACGTCGGACACTCGCATGCCACCTTCGAGCAGATGGTTCAGGCCCTGGACTGGGGAGTACGGCACGTCGATCATCTTTTCTGTGCCATGTCGGATCGAGCACGACTTCGACAGAGTCAAAACTATCCGATGCGGGGCGGCGTCTTGGAGGCCACGTTGTTCTTCGACGAACTGACAACCGAGGTCATCGCCGATGGAAAGCATCTAGCCCCGGAGTTGCTCCGCTTGGCTGCCAAAGTCAAGGGAGCGCATCGATTGGCTCTCGTCACCGATGCGAATCGGGCGATGGATATGCCGGACGGCGAGTACATGTTCGGCCCCCAAGACGGCGGCGAACCGATGCAAAAGCGCGACGGCGTCGGACTCACCCTCGACGGCACGGGCCTGGCCTCCGGCGTCATGGGGATGGACCATGCAGTACGGACCATGCACCAGGCGACCCGCCTTCCTCTCCCGGACATCATTCGCATGGCCAGCCTCACCCCCGCACGCATCGCCGGGTGGGATGACGAGATCGGTAGTCTTGATGTCGGGAAACGGGCTGACTTCGTCGTCTTGGACTCCCACTTGCGAGTCCAGTCGGTCTATCAGGACGCGGTACCGGTGTTCTCGATCTCGGCTCCGTGACGTGGTTCAGGGACCCGAGGGGAGGCGGCGATTTCCCGCAGTCGGCCCAGTCGCTGTTGCAATTCGACTTGATCCTTCGCGATCACCGTGATGTGCCCCAGCTTTCGGCGAGGTCGGGGTGTCTTGCCGTACCAATGCAAATGAGCATGGGGGATGCGGAGCACTTCGTCGACCCGCGGAACCGTGCCAATCAGATTCACCATGGCCGCGACGCCACGATTACCCGTCTCTCCAAGCTCCCAACCGAGAATCGCGCGGAGATGGTTCTCGAATTGGCTGGTAACGGCCCCTTCAATACTCCAATGCCCGCTGTTATGGACCCGAGGGGCCATCTCGTTGAAGAGCAATCGGCCGCCGACCTCAAAGAACTCGATCGCCAGCACGCCGACATAAGAAAGACGTCCCATGATGGCATGAGCCGCGTCCTCCGCTTGCTTGGCCAGGCTCGGCGAGACGTTCGGGGCGGGGGCAATCGACTGCCGCAAGATACCTCCCTCGTGCAAGTTTTGCACCAACGAATAACACCGGACCGTGCCCTGTTGAGAGCGGACGGCCAGGAGGGACAGTTCGCGGTCGAACGGAACGAAGGCTTCGAGAATGGCCGGAGTCTGATTCAATGCGGACCACGCCGCGTCGACCTCGGAATCGGAGCGGATGAGCCATTGACCACGCCCATCGTAGCCGAAACGACGCGTCTTCAAAACGGCCGGATAGCCAAGCATTTTCAATCCGCGATCCAGATCATCGCGCGAGCCGACGGAGACGAAAGCGGGGACATCAATCAGAAGGTCGCGCGCGAACTGTTTCTCGATCCAACGATCTTGCGAGACTTTCAACGCATCGGGCGGAGGATAAAGAGGTCGGCGGTTCGCGAGAAATTCAGCCGCCTCAACGGGAACGTTCTCGAATTCGTAAGTAACGACATCGAGACCGTGGCTGAACCGACCCAGAATTTCCGGGTCGTGATAGCTGCCGCTCACCCATTCGCCGACGGTCTGGGCCGGAGATTCCGGATCAGGTTCGAGGAAACGGCAGCGGATCCCCAAAGGGATGCCCGACCAGCCGAGCATTCGGCCGAGTTGCCCGCCGCCCAAGATACCCACATTCATCGACGCGCCGCTTCCTGGTTCGGTTGCTCGGCGGGTCGAGGAGCGGATGATGAGCCAACCCCTCCCGACCCCGTCTCCCCACGACGAGCCGCTTTGAGCCGATACGGGACTGTGTTCGGCGTTTCTCGCGGCGGAGCTTCGTACGGGAGCGACTTCAAAAATTCGACGAGATCTTCGATCTGGCCGTTACTCAGATGACTGGTCACGCCATGTCGATCGCCCCGGTTGAATGTCGTCAACACGTCACGCAACGACGCGGCCTTCCCGTGATGAAGGTAGGAGGTCAGTCGATAGACCCCCAGAAGGGTGGGCGTGTCGTAGAGCGGGCCCATTTTCTCCGTCGGGTCATCCTGACCCGTGCCGACATCGTGTTTGCGATAGGGCTGGGTCAAGCTGCTGTCGGTGTAGTACGGACCACGGTGACACTCGGCACAGCGTGTCTGAGGGCTGAAAAAAAGTTCCCTGCCCCGTTGGGCTGACTCACTGAGTTTCCCCGGTGCTGGGATATGGGGAGACAGGGTGAACTCGAAGGAGTTACAGTAGATGGCCAGGGAGTCGAGGTCTTTGGAGCGACCGGCGAGCTTCTCGGTCAACTCGGTGGGTTGATCGACCCGTTTCCGGGCGATGGGACCGTCGAACAACCCCCGGCCGGACATCAGTCGGCCGCGAATGGTAAATTCAAAATCCTGCACCTCGTCGCGATCGGCGGACCAATGTAAGGGATGAGTATGGGCGATTCCCCACAGCCCGGTCGTTCGACGCAAACCCTCGGGATTGCGCCAGACGCGGCCATCGTGACCGCCATCCGGATGGCACGAGGAACAGGCCACCCAGCGCGCATTCGACATCGGCTGCTTGGCCGAGTTGAAGAGAACTTTGCCGCGCCACCACTCCGGCGAATGGGGCGGCTCGCAGACAGGGACCACAGCTTGCCGCTTCATGTCCGCGTCGTGAATGCTCACGGTAAAGTCGAGGGAGTTGTACACATAGACCGTTTGGCCGTCCGGACTCACCCGGATCGCGCGAGGGTTTCTTCCCAGACGGACCGGCTCCTCCCAACGCTCTAATTCTCGGTAATCGTCGTCTATGACGGTCGAGACATTCCCATCATCGGTCCCCGCGTAGATGGAGTACAATCGCCGACCGTCGGGCGAGATGGCCGCCTCCCATGGATTGGTCACAACGTAGACGTTATTGTAAGTATCCAGAGCCAGAGAGGTCCGACGGTCGACGGCTGAGCCGGCACCGTCCGTCGCGGGGATCAAACGATAGACGGTCAGATGCGGGAAGATCGAACCTCGTGCACTGATGACGTCGGTCATGGACCGAATATGGGTCAGGTACGCTCGGGGACGTCGTGGGTGCAGAACGACATGTCGACTGAGATTGTCCTGCGGTTGGCCACTCCAGGTATCGACGACCTTGCCTTGCGTCAGATCGACGGCGTGCAACCTCGCCGTGAAATACTCCGTGACGTACAGCCGATGGTCGGTCGGGGACCAGGCGATACCACGAATAAATCGCCCCACGGGGATCGTGCGGACGACGCGACGCGATTCAAGATCGACTTCGGAAACCTGACCGGGATAATCATGAGTGACCCACGCGCGCCGGCCCTCCGTATCCGCGACGATGCCATACGGCTCGTCCGCCACGGGAAGCGAAGCAATGACCCGACCCGCCTCGACATCAACGAACGCCAGGCGATCCTGGTCGTAAACGGTAGCGACCACGATCGGTCCCTTGCCGACCCACGTCACCCCCTCGAGTTTTCCGCCGACGGAGATTTCCCTGACTTTCGACCGGCGAACGGTGTCGACCAAGGTGACACTGCCATGATTGGGATTGGCGACGACCAATTGTTCACCATCGGCACGAACATCCATCAAGCTGTTCGACGTGCCCGCCGACAGCGGCGCGAGAAACCACATTCCCACCCATGTTGAAACAATGATGTGCCGCATGCCGATGACTCCTCTTGCACCGAAGGCGAACCGGCGAAAGTTGACAACGCTGATCCCCGATGCTTCCTCATCACCATAGGAAGAACCCCGCACGACGAAAATCGGCCCCGAGACGGGCCCTGACTTCTGGCGGTTGGCCTCATGACACCCTTGGTTGAGTTGATTCGAGTCACAAAATTGTTCCCCGGCGTCAGGGCGTTGGCGGGAATCGACCTGGCGTTTCAGGCAGGGCGGATCCATGCTGTGGTCGGCGAAAATGGCGCAGGCAAGAGCACCCTTTTGGGAATCCTCGCCGGCATTGATCGCCCCGATTCCGGCGAGCTCCGCTTTCGTGGTCGCCCCGTCACGTGGACCGGTCCGGTGCATGCACGACGTGCGGGTGTGGTCATCGTTCATCAGGAAGTCGAGTTATTCCCTGAACTCAGCGTGGCGGAAAACGTCGGGTGGCTCAGCCAAATGCCAACCCGGCGATTCGGCTGGGTCGATTGGCGAGAACTTCATCGACGCACTCAACAGGCGTTGCTCGCCGTCGGCGAAGCCTTGTCTCCGAACATCCCTGCACACGAGTTGTCACCGGCCCGACGTCAGATGGTCGAAATCGCCGCTGCCATCTGTCAGGAAGCCACGTTGATGATCTTCGACGAACCGACAAGCAGTTTGTCCGAGGCCGAATCGCAGGCACTGTTCGCTCACATCCGCCGCTTTCGGGATCAGGGCGTGGGGATCATTTATGTCAGCCATCGCTTGGAAGAGGTTTTCACGTTGGCCGATGACCTGACGGTCCTGCGAGATGGGAGCGTCGTCTGGTCGGGACCGGCGGCAGCGACGACCCCTGACGAAGTGATTCGACACATGGTCGGCCGTGACCCGATCGAGGCGCGGATCGGAGAGCGTTATCCCTCGGGGGTGCCAGCCGCCGTCCTGTTTCGTTGCAGCGATGTGACGGCAGAGGATGGGTCCTGTCGGGGAATTTCATTGGAGGTTCGTGCCGGGGAGATCCTGAGTTTATACGGATTCATTGGCGCGGGTCGAACCGAGTGGGCTCAGGTGGTTTTGGGATTGCGTTCGGGTTCGGGGCAGTGCGAGTTGGATGGCCGGCCACTGACCAGGCCGAGTCCGGAGAAATGGGCTCGGCGGGGCTTGGTGTACGTTCCTGAAGATCGCCTGCTGCAAGGATTGTGCCGCGGGCAAAGCATTCGCTTCAATGTCGCGCTGGCGTCGTGGCGAGCATTAGCTCGCGGACTGTGGTTGCCGTTCTGGCGCGAGACCGCGTTGGCACGACGGATCATCGAGCGCTTCGACGTGCGTTGCGCCTCCCCGAATCAATCCATCGCCACGCTCTCTGGAGGTAATCAGCAGAAGGCGATTCTCGGACGTTGGTGGGTCCGAGAGCCTTCCGTGATCTTGCTCGACGAACCGACACGGGGAGTGGACGTCGGCGCGAAACAGCAAATTCACGAAGAGATTCGCCGACTCGCGGATTCCGGTCGGGCAGTGGTTGTCATCAGTTCTGAGTTACCCGAAGTTCTGGCGCTGGGGGATCGGGTGGGCGTGTTTCGGGAAGGTCGGCTTGTCCGGATCTTCGACAGTTGCGTCACGGCTGGTCAAATCGCGACCGAGGCACTGCCTCGAACCGATGAAGTAGAGATCAAGCCGGCAACCGTCGCTCGACGGCTGGAAACGATCACGAAGCGATGGCGATACCGAATACTGCCGCGCGAGGCCGGCCTGCTGCTGGTGCTGCTGGTGTTGATCGGCATTTTGCAGTTTCGCACGGGGCGATTCGTGACCGCAGCGACCTTGGGCAATCTTTTCAGCGATTCCATCCTTCTGGGCTTCGTCGCGTGGGGAGCGGCATTGGTCATCATTGCCGGCGGGATTGATATTTCGTTAGGGTCGTTGATGGCGATCAGCGCGGCCATCGCGGGAACGTGGTGGCAGCGAGGCGGACCTTGGCCGGCCGTGTTCGCCCTGGCCATTTTGATCGGGGCGGCGGGGGGATTGACCAATGCGTTGCTCGCCTACGGTGGACGGATTCATCCCATCGTGGTGACTTTGGGAACAATGAGTGTCTACCGCGGACTGACCCGTTGGTGGTTGCCACAAGACATTCACATCCCTGGCAGTGCTCGCGGAGTGCTGTTTGGAGAGGCGGAAGCGGTGCCACCTCTCATTTGGCTTGGTCTGGGAAGCTGGCTGATTCTCACATGGGTTCTCTCTCACACGTTGTTCGGGCGGAGTTTGTTCGCCGTCGGAAGTCGGCCCGAGACGGCCCGACGTCTTGGATTGAGGCCGGCCCGAATCGCCCTCGCCGCCTACACCATTCAAGGGGCGCTCGCGGGCTTGGCGGGCATCCTGTTTCTCGCCCGATCCGGCTCCTTGCAGCCAACCAGCTACGATGACAAAACTCTGCAAGCGATCTCAGCCGTCGTGGTCGGGGGTGTCGCCATCACGGGCGGCCGCGGCTCTCTGGTCGGGGTGATGCTCGGCTGCGTGCTGTTGATTCTGTTGACCATGGCTTGCCAATATCTCCAGTTGTCCACCGATTGGCAACAAGCGGTCACCGGCGCTGTTCTGGTGATCGCGGTCCTGTCCGATCGTGCCTTCCGGAGCGGGGAATGATTTGGGTTTGCCGTTCGATACCGTTACTTCTGACAGCGACCTTGCTCGGCAACGTCGTCGTTGCGGACCCGGCATTTCAACGAAGTGCCTACTGGCGTTTCTTGCTGCATAACTACTTTCCGCTGGCGATGCTGGCCTTGGCCCTGACGCCGATCGTCGTCGCCGGGGGCATCGACCTCTCGGTCGGCTCCGTGACCGTCCTCTCCAGCGTCGTCATCGGCGTGTTGTGGCGAGACGCCGATTGGCCGATCGCCGCCGCCTTGTTGGCTGGACTCGCT
>CAKZUU010000480.1 GCA_937922175.1 uncultured Gemmataceae bacterium | reverse complement strand
CCGGTCGCTCGATCACCACGGTCAATCCATCCGGCGTGTCCACGAGTTCCGGCACACCTTGGTCATCGAGCGAGGCACGGATAATGAGCGCTCGGCGAAAACCCAGCGACCACGTCGATCGCTCCTCATTGGACTGAAGCTCGAAGATCACCTGCAAATTGACGATTTCTTGCGTGCGCCGTGTCTCGACCCGGCCCTGGAGGCGGCACAGGCTGGGGACTCGGGGCCGCGTCGGGGCTGTCTGCTTCCGCAGTCGCTCGATCGTCTCCTGGAGCTTGCGATACTCCTCGACCGAGAGGACCACGCCTTGCACCGCCCCCATGGCATCTCGCGCGTCCCGCAAAACGATGATGGTGCCGGGCGGCACAGGGAGCTCATCGAAAGGCCGGGGACGAACCGGCAACAACTCCGGCGAGGGTTCCGACGCCCGTGGCAGGGAGGTCAGTCCCAAAATCAGCAAAAGCGTCACCAACCGTCTCATGACGCTCGCCATTATACCTAAAGGAACCGACAAACCGGACCCCACTTCCCTGGTTTAACGTGATTTGGGCATAGTCCCGGCTCCGATTCTCGAGGCTGTGCCGATTCGCCGGGCGCCCGCCGATTCGATGAGCGAGAGCATCCCGCCGAAATTGATGAGCCAGCTTCGTCGCATCTGCTGTCGAAGGGCGCCCAACACCATCCGGGCGTATTCGAGCGGTCGATCGCGTCGGATCTCGACAGCGTGAATGAGCGTGGAAGCCAAAGCCTGGGCCAACCGCCGGGACGTGGTGTTCGGCGGAGCCGGGCTGACCTCCAACAATTCCCGCAAGTCGTCGGCGTAGGTTTCCGACGGCTCTTCGCGGAAGGTCAAACCGCTGGGCAAGGAGGTTTCCGCGTGCCACTGGTCGGCGATGCGTCCCGCTCGTCCGTCGCGATTCAACGGATTGATTTGCGCCGCCAACCCATCGATGGCCCGAGCGATCGGGACGATCGTCGCTTCAAACGCCCCTCCATGAGGCTCCCACAACGAGCACAAGATGTTGTAACTGCCCGCCTGCATCAATTGGGGGAAAAAGTCGATCCGGCCATCAGACCATCCGGCGTGATCCGGAAATTCATCGACGAGACGCTGGATCCGCTCCAAACGAGCGTGACTGCCTGCGTCGCTATGGGTGGTAGCGAAAAAAACGAACAAGGGCAGTTCGGGAGATCGCTGCAAGGCCAAGCGGACTGCCTCGGCCACCACGTCATGCAATTTTTGACTCGAACGCCGACCCATCGCCACGCACAGGGTCTTGCCGCGCACTTTGGCCGCTAATTCCTCCGGCAGTTCGGCCAGGGCCGCTTCTTGCATCCGATCGAGTTGTCGCAAACCCGCGCTCGGATCTCGTTGCAGCGCGTCGGCAAGTGCCAAGTGTTCGGGCGTCGGATCCACGAAATTGGCATTGTCGATGCCGATGATGCGATGCACTCCAAATTGCAGATGCCGGGCCATCACCTGGGTGTGAAACACCTCGCTCCGAAGGCCGTGGGCGTACCCACGATTGACCGTCGTTACGACGTCCAGATGCACCAGGGCGGTTTCCAGTGCTGTATACCGGCGAAAGACGCTGTAACGAGCGGCATCGTATTGCCAAAGACTGTCGCCCAAGAAGCTGTCGAAGGTGTTGTGCAGCGTCAAGGCGGTCCGATATCGAGATTGAAGCAGGATCACCGCCGGAACCGTCTGCCAATCAGCTCCCCAGATCCAGCAGGAAGCCGGGACGTGCCCCTCGACCAAGGCTCGGACCGCCAAGCCAAAAAACAGAACGTCTCGATTCAGGCAACGGGTGTCGTAGGGAGATTCGATCCCCTCAAAGAAGCCATCCGCTGCCAGATAGAAGAGCGGCGCCTGGTTCGGGGCCGTGTTGGCGAGGACCCGCACGGTCACCGATCGATCGGCACTCGTTTCGACCGGAAACGAAAGCCCGGTGTCGATGACCTTCCCGGATCGCAGTGCTTGACACGCTGAGGTCATCCGACCGGACCACGGGGCGACGATCACCCCGCCTCGGTCGTGAAAGGTTCGAAGCTCTTGTTTGACAACGGCCGTGATCCCTGTGCACTCCACATGCGGGCCTTCATAACGCAACGCCACGAACTGACTGCTCGCCAAGGCCTCGATCACATTCATGAATCGCCTCTCGGGTGTTGCGCCCCGCGTGTCGATTTTTTGATTCACTTTTCTCTGCCGCCGATCATCTGCCGTCCAACCATGACAGCACCATCGCCGCAAAATAGGTCGCGCCGACGGTCGGGGGCTGACCGGGCCGAATTCCGTACCCGCCCTCCGAAGCTCGGCACGATTTCAGCCAGCGTTCCAGCGCTTCCTTCCTTGCCGGTTTGCCTCCGAGCATGTGATAGCAGCGCATGACCCGATACGTCGTCTCCAGGTCGCTGTCGCGCTGGGCGGTTCGGCCGAATCCCCCATCGGGATTCTGCTCGGCGTCCAAAATGTCGAGGATGGACCGGCCATCGCCCACTTGGCCGCCCAGACGGAGGATGGCCACGACGGTGCCCGCCGTCAGACGAGCTTTCTCGGCTCCTCGACCGAACGACCCGTCCGGATTCGTCATCGCACGAAGTTCCGCGATCCAGCGGGAGGCGGCCTCTCGGGGTATTTCGCCGGCTGCCTCAATGCCCGCCGCGGCCATGCGAGTCTCCTCGTATTCCCGAGCATGTTCGGCGAGAAACGTGAGCGCCTTTGGCCGATAACGCTCTCGCGGCAGGCCCAGTTCATTGACGGCCATCAGTCCGATGGCCGTCAGGATCACGTCTCCCGAACCACCGGGTCGATCGGCGAAACTGCCCGTTTTGTCGTCCCAGCATTTTTCGACGAATCGAGTCGCTGCTTCGGGATTTGCTGGCTGTCCGCCGAATCGTCGGAGGGACCGGACCGCGGCCGAGGTTGCCCGCAAACTGCCTTGCAACTCTGCACTTGGGGTGGGGCGAAAACCACCATCGTCGGTCTGCAACGACTGCAACCAGCGCACCGTTGCCGGATCATGGAGTTTCGTCTGAGCGTCAAGTGCCGGTCCCAAACACGACCAAGCCACGATCGCCAACAGCAAGGTTCGCAGCATCCGCGTGGTCCTCCCATAGTCGTCGACCCGTTTCTCGGGTCGTCAACTCGATTTCGGTCGAAACGCTTTGACGACCGCTTCATTCGTGGTCAGGTAAGGCCCCTCGATCAGGTCGACACAATACGGAATCGCGGGGAAGACCGCGAGGAGGCACTCCCGAATCGCGCTGGGCTTGCCGGGCAAGTTGACGATCAAGCTCCGGCCACGGATGCCGGCCGTTTGTCGCGAGAGAATCGCCGTGGGGACGGATGACAACGAGATGGCTCGCATCCGTTCGCCAAACCCGGGCATCATTTTGCCGCAGACGGCTTCGGTCGCCTCGGGCGTGACATCCCGGGGCGCGGGCCCCGTTCCTCCCGTCGTCACCACGAGGCAGCAGCCCTGCTCGTCGCACAACTCGATCAGAGTCGCCTCGATGACAGGGCGCTCGTCGGGGATGACGCGAACGACCGGCTCCCAGTTGCCAGACAAGATCTCCGCCAGACATTCCTGGATGGCGGGACCACTTTTGTCTTCGTAGACGCCTCGGCTGGCACGATCCGAGATCGTCACGATCCCGATGCGGATCGATGGATTCATGGCACTCATGGTCGCGGCTTAGTATAGCAGCGAGAAGGGTGAGAAAGCGATTTTCAGCGATTCGCCGCCGTGCCGTCTCCGCCCCGCGCTGGGGAACGACACGGGATCCACGCCTCGTTGATTTCGCTTGGCTGGAGGTAGACCCATGCGCACCACCTGGACATTCGCATCAGCGACGAAATTGATCTTCGGCCCGGGTGCGGCATCGCAGGTGGGCGATTGTCTCCGTGATCTGGGGGCGTCGCGAGTTTTTGTCGTGACGGACCAGAACCTGATCGAGGCCGGGGTCTGGGAACCCGTTCGCGTCTCGATGGCCCAATCGGGTCTCTCGTGGTCTCTGTTCGCCGAGGGACAGCCCGAGCCTTCGCTGCATTTGGCGGATCGGTGTGCGGCGGAGGCGCGGATGTATGCTCCCGATGCCGTGGTCGGCTTGGGCGGCGGGAGTAACATGGATGTCGCCAAAATGGCGGCCGTCTTGCTGCGATATTCAGGTTCGGCCCGGGATTATTTGGGCGACGGACGAGTGCCCGGAACGATCGCTCCGTTGGTGTGCGTGCCGACGACCGCGGGCACTGGGTCGGAGGTGTCGCACGCGGCCGCTTTCACCGATACGGAACAGCAGGTCAAAACCGGGATGCTCAGCGAATTTCTGCGTCCCCGGGTCGCCCTTGTCGATCCGCTGCTGATGCGGAGTTGTCCTGCGAAAGTAACTGCCGACAGCGGGATCGATGCGCTGACCCACGCCATCGAAGCCTATACCGCCGTGGACAACGCTGCTTTCCCTTTGCCGCCGGGTGAGCGGTCGGCATACCAAGGCAAGAACCCCCTGGGCGATTTATTTGCCGAGCGGGCGATTCAATGCTGTGGGCGCTATCTCCGCCGCGCCGTGGCCAACGGTCACGACCTCGAAGCGCGCGAGGGCATGGCCCTGGCAGCGACCCTGGGCGGATTGGCCTTTTCCAACGTGGGTGTGGCGTTGGTCCATGCTCTGGAGTATGCGGTCGGCGGAGTCGTGCCCGTGTCGCATGGCGCGGGCAACGGTCTGTTGCTTCCGTTTGTCATGCGATTCAACCTGCCCGGTCGAGAGGCCGAGTTCTGCCGAATCGCCGAATGGCTGGGCGAAACGCCCACGCCGGATGCCGCCATCGACGCCGTTATCAAACTCAAACGCGATATTGGCATTCCCGAGCGTCTGAGAAATCTGGGAATCCAACAAAGTCAGTTGCGCTCATTGGCTGAGCGGGCTTACGCGATCCGGCGGATCACGAGAGTGAATCCGCGTCCGGCCAGCATCGACGAGTTGCACGGCATTCTGCTGGATGCATGGTAAGTTTAACCGGGAAGTGCCGAGCAGGAGGCGTTTTCTTCGTCACCTGGGGCGGCCGACGGAGGGGGGCAGTCGCCCAAAGCGGCTTCAACGGTTGCCAGGACCCTCGTGCACGCGGACGTCATGGGACCGGGAAGCGTGGCCCCGCTGGCGCGGGCATGGCCGCCTCCGCCAAACGTCTGCGCGATCTCAGCCACGTTGATCCGCTCACGGGAGCGGAAGCTGACTTTAATGGCTCCGTCAGCTTGCTCGATGAAGAGGATCCCCACCTCAACGCCATCGATGGCGCGACAAAATTGGACAAAGTCTTCCGTGTCTTCGGGGATGGCTCCTGTCGCGGCATAGTCGCTAAACAACACCTCGCTGTAGGCCAGCCGCCCCTTATGCCGTGTCTGCATTCGTTCGAGCATTCGACCCAACAATCGAGTTCGGGCCAGACTTCCGCGTTCAAACAGTTGCTGATAGATGGTCGAGGGCTCCGCCCCGGCACGGACCATTCGCGCGGCGAGGTCGAATGTCGCCGCACTCGTGGAACTGTGATGAAACCATCCGGTGTCCATGGCAAGGGAGACGAACAGGCCGCTCGCCGCCAGCGGCGAGGGACTCTTTCCGCAGGCATCATACGCCTCGACGACCAATCGGCCGCACGCCTCCGCCGTCGTGTCCACCAAGACCACGGCTGCGCCCAAGTCGTCTTGTGTCAAGTGATGGTCGATCACCGCTCGCGGCTTCTGGCTCTCCCGCAACGCCCGGCCACAATCGCCCAATTGCGCCCACACTCCTGTGTCCACAATGATGATGGCGTCGGCCCATTGGAAACAGTCGTTTCCCGGACCGAAACGCTGGATCCGTTTCTCCGAATCCATAAACCGGTAACGCACCGGGAGTCGGCTGCCAATCACCGGACGCGCTTGCTTGCCCATCTGCTCCAAGAGATCCACCATGCCTAATTGCGAACCCAGTGCGTCTCCATCGGGCCGAACGTGGGTCAGCACCACGAATCGTTGGTGCTCGGCGATGAATTCCCCGAATGCCCTCCAGTCGATCCCCATCGTTGACCCTTTCTTTCGATCCGCGGTTGTGGCCAGGTTGGGGGTGACCAAGTCGCAAGGCACTTGATCCATCGCTCCCTGACTTCGTGCGGAGCTGACTCCGTTCAAAACGCTCTCGATCCCCAACGCTCGACGCTCTTTACGGACACAAATTCCCAATCTTGACCGAGATACCCCGACCAATGGACTCCGTCAATCCCCTGCCCTCCCCCCGCCGCAGGAGGGAATGTCCCTAGGCCGACGAAAACGCTGAAGCCGCACCCCGATCAAATCAGGGGCGCGGCTTCGACAAAATCATCGCGATGGGGGTCGATGCCGAGACTTACTTGCCGGCAATTCCCGCAGGTTCGCCCGTGGCGAAAGCGAGAAGCTTTCGGAAGGTGACGCGTGTTTCTCGGCCAGGAAAAACTTCGACGTCGATGGTTTCCCGAATTGTTTGCTCATGGCGGGAGATTTCTGCCGTCAACGTGTACATGTGCCGGGTGTTGGGATCGAGATTCGGGGTGGTGAAACGCCGTTCGCTTCCGGTCTGTCGGGTCGTTACGCCGTTGGCCAGCAGCTTGGCTTCGGCGGGCAGGGTGATGATGACCGAGGCCGGGGCAACCATGGTCATGGGCTTCATCGGATCGCCAGCCGGTTCGGCTTTTTTCGGAGCTTCGGGACTGGCGGGTTGAGCGGCCGGGGGCGGAGTTTGCAGCGGAGCGGAGCCTGCCGGCGCTGCCGGAGCCGGCCAATAGCTGAAGTAGTTCGTGAATGACCCATAGCACGAGCCGTAGCAACCGGCGAAACCATAGCTGACTCCCGCATACGCATAGCCGTGGCAGGCACCGGCACCATGACAGCTGAACCAGACGCGCCAACCACCATCGCTCCAGCAGCCGGCCCGCCAACCCAAAAATCGTCCGCCACATCCCCCGCACCCGCCGCACGCATAGCCGACACTGTAGCCGTAAGGCACCATCGTCAGGCCGCCATGGCAGGCAGAGCCCGTGCAGCCGTTGCACGCATAACCGACACAACCCGTACAGCCATTGCACGCATAACCGACACAACCACCACGAAACAGGCGACCGAACGTCGGCACTTCCGCCGGCGTCGTCATCGCTGCCATCAGGATCACACTGTACATCGAGTTCAGCCTCTGGGGGGCTAAATCGCGGTTCGTCACGCTGGGTGATCCTACGCGGATCGTTTTTCGTCCCGCGACTTGAGTTGTTTCACCCACTAACCTAAACTCATCACCTTTCCTTGTCAAAGAAATTGACATGCGCATCAAAAGTTTCCCATCTAACTTACACAGCGCAACCATCATGGATTCTCAAACCGGGTCTCCTCGGCCGACAGTTCCCCCCGTCTGTTCGACTTGCCTCGCCTCCTCCCCAAAAGATCGATTTGTTTTGGCCCCACATCGCGCGCCACCAGCGATGCGCTTCGTGAAGCGGGCTGTATCATAACGGAGTCCCATGATTCAAAGACGGGAAGCACGGAACATGATGTGGCAACTCGCTGGACGGCTTTGGCGCGAAACCGATAAGCGGCTGTTGTGGAAGCTCGCGTGGAATCTCGGCGTCAAAGGAGTTCTGAGCGTCGAACGGCACAAGCGACGGTTGAAGCGCGGCGAGGTCTTTCCTCCGTTCCTATACGTCAGCGTCATCAACTCGTGCAATCTCCGTTGCCAGGGCTGTTGGGTTGATGTCTCTGCCAAGATGGAGGCGATGACACCGGATGCCTTCCATCGCTTGGTGCGCGAGGCCCGCCAGATGGGGAACGTCTTCTTCGGCATCGTCGGCGGCGAGCCGTTCATGCATCCCCGGCTCTTCGACCTACTCGAACCGCACCCCGATTGCTACTTTCAGATTTTTACCAACGGTCAGTTCATTACCGAAGAGGTGGCACGCCGACTGCGCCGCCTGGGAAATGTCACGCCGCTGATTAGTGTCGAGGGCACCGAGATCGTTAGCGATGAACGCCGGGGTCGGCCGAATGTCTTCAACCGGACCATGCAGGGACTGCGCGCCTGTTTGCGGAACAAGGTCTTCACGGGCGTGTGCACCAGCTTGGCGCGGAGCAACTTCGACGATCTGCTCAACGAACGCTGGATCGACCGGCTGATCGATCTGGGGGTGATGTATACATGGTTTCACGTGTATCGGCCGATGGGGCCTGATCCTCGGCCGGACCTTTGCCTCACGCCGGAGCAGCAGGTCGAAGCGCGTCGGTTCGTCGTCGAGATGCGGGCCAAAAAGCCGATCATCATCATCGACGCCTACTACGACGGCGAAGGTCAAGCACTCTGTCCGGCGGCCACGGGTATCAGTCATCACATCAATCCTTGGGGCGACATCGAACCGTGCCCCATCGTCCAGTTTTCCAAAGAGTCGATCCATTCCGGACCGCAGGATGGCCGCTCGTTGCGGGAAAAGTTCGTTGGCTCGGAATTTCTCCGCGATTTCCGCCGATTAGCCGCCCAGACCACTCGCGGATGCATCGTGCTGGAGCGGCCCGATCTCTTGGCGGCGCTGGTCGAGAAACACCAGGCTCGCGACTCGACGGTGCGGGGCACGGCGTTCCAAGAGTTGCAGGCCTTGACGCCGCGCACCTCGCAATATCACCCGGGCCGCGAGATTCCGGAAAAGAATCGTTTCTATCGCTGGGCCAAACGGCTATGGTTTCATGACTTCGGCGTCTACCGAGGGGCGGATCACTCTCGGGAGTCGGCTCCAGCCCTCATGGTGCACAGCGTCGGATGACCTGCGAGCATGCAGGCGCAGGCGCCTTGCGATTTATCGGATCGTCACGAACTCATGGTGATTGAGAAGGACCATGATCAGCAGTTCTCGAGCGCGGACATCGGGTTGGGCGGCCGGTTTTAACTCGTCGGTGTCCGACGCGTCGCTCGTGGGTTGCATTTGTTGAGCCTGTTCGGCCAGGAAGGCGGTGCACTCCGCCAGTTCTGTCGTCGTCGGGGGCCGGGACAGGATTCGCTCGAAGGCGACGGTGATAAAGTCGCGCGGTTCCGGGTGAGCGGGGGCCAACTGCCGCGCTAACGAGCGACCCATGCGGATGGCCAATTCGCTATTGGCCAGAGCCAAGGCCTGTTGCGGGATGATGCTGTCTTTGCGTTGATAGCATTCGGTGACACTGGCCGCGTCGAACAATTTCAAGAATTCCATCTGTTTCTCGGCCGCATGTCGGAAATACACGCTGCGGCGAAACACCTTCAAGCCGAGGTTGTGATCAATGTCGGGACCAGAGGTGGAGAGGTCGAGTCGACCCGCGACGTGCAGCAGGTTGTCGCGGACCAATTCGGCCTCCAGCCGGCGTGGTGCCATCCGCCAAAGATAGACGTTGTCTTGGTCCAGCCGGAGATTGCTCGGGTCAGGCGTCGAGGCTTGACGGTAGACGGCGGAAGTGACGATCAACCGATGGAGATGCTTCATCGACCAGGGCTTCTCGCCGGGGACGCTGGGCTGCATGAACTCAGCAGCGAGCCAATCGACCAGGGCCGGATGCGTTGGCGCTCGACCATTTCGACCAAAGTCGAAGACACTCGGAACCAAGGCCTGACCGAAGTGCCGCAACCAGATGTGATTCACCGCGACTCGGGCGGTCAATGGATTGTTGGGGTTGGCGAGCCAGCGAGCGAACGCCCATCGT
>CAKZUU010000479.1 GCA_937922175.1 uncultured Gemmataceae bacterium | reverse complement strand
TCAGCGAGGGCGACGGGACTCGAACCCGCAACCACCGGATCGACAGTCCGGTACTCTAACCAATTGAGCTACGCCCCCATTGGCGTCGGACTCTCGAATTGTATGGTCGTCGCAGATGGGCAGCAAGAGGGCCGCCTCAATCCAAAATCGACAGCGCGTCGTTCGGAGCACTGTTTGTTCCGATTGTCCCGTTCCCACGCTCCATCGCGGTGCCGTGCAACAACTCCTGCACCACCCGGAGTACTTCCGGGACGGCCAGCTGCACCGAAGCCGAAAGCGGCGTCCCCAGTTGAAACTGATCGCCCCCTGTGGTGACGATGTACGCGGGAGGACACTGCCCGTAGAGTTTCTCCGCCAAACTCAACACGGTCGCGGGTCCCAGATGATGCGTCATGATCGGGCCGTCATCTTCCGTCGCCGGGTTGATACGGCTGCAATTCACCTTTCCCGGAGGCTCGTCATGGGCGGCATCGACAAACACCACCGTGCCGGCTGAACTGATCGGCTCGGCCAACTCCGGCGTCAGCTGAGTCACGGCCAAGGCGTCGGCATTCAGGTTCATCGCCCCGATCCGTTCGACCACCGTCTGGCCCAGTCCGTCGTCTCCGCGCAATGGATTCCCAATCCCGATGACGAGCGAGCGCGTCATTCTCCGCCTCCCCGATACCGCTCCGCAATGACCTTCCCGTCCGACCCGACCAATTGCACATGCAAAGGCATCGCGCCGAAGGCGTGGGTTGAACAGCTCAAACACGGGTCGAAGGCTCGAATCCCCGCTTCCATTCGATTCAACATTTCGTCGGTCAGTTCCGGACCTCGAAGGAAATGATCGGCAATTTGCCGGATGGTCCATTGCATCGGCAGATTGTTTTGTCCCGTCGCGATCAGCAAATTGACACGGGTCAGCAGGCCGTGGTCGTCCACGGTGTAATGGTGAAACAGTGTGCCGCGAGGCGCTTCACTCACACCGACCGCCTCGTTGGCGTTCAAATCGGCTTCGGCCTGGACGCGGCGGTCCATCGTGCGCGGATCGTCCAAATGCACTTTCAACCACTCGACCGCGGCTAAAATTTCCACGAGTCGGGCATAGTGGTAATGGAAGGAGCTGGTCGCTACTGCTCCACAACGCTGACGAAATTCGATCAACTCGGCGTCGGCCCGGGGCGTGCCGATCCGACGGCAGAGATTCAATCGAGCCAACGGACCGACGCGGTACGCTCCCTGCGGGTAACCGGCTTCCTTGAAATAGGGGAACTTCAAATAACTCCAGGGTTCGACGGCTTCGCCCAGATACCGAGCATACTCGCGTTCGTGAAAAGTCGCCAAAACCTGACCCGTAGCATCCCCAACCCGAACCATGCCATGGTGGTGCTCCCAATTCCCCTCGGGAGTCACCAGACTGAGGAACAAAGACGGGAACTGTCCGAAGGCGTTGACCTCGGCTTGTAGGCGAGGCAACATCTCCTTGTAGGCGGTCAGGGTTCGGGTGATGATGGCATCGGCCGTTTCTAAGTCCGTCAGGATCGCCTGTCGGTTCTCTTCGGAGAGCGGATCGGTCACACCGCCGGGTGTTGCCCAGGCCGTGTGGATGCGCTTGCCACCGAGGCGTTCGATGACTTGCTGACCAAATTTTCGCAGGCGGATGCCATCCCGTGCGAATTCGGGTCGTTTTTCGATCAGGCCGAAGATGCTCCGCTGAGTCGGGGGCGCACCGAAGCCGAGCATCAAATCGGGTCCGGAGAGATGGAAGAAACTCAGGGCGTGCGACTGAATGATTTGCCCGAGATTCATGATCCGCCGGAGCAGAACAGCCGCCGGCGGGGGAGTGACGGCCAAGAGACCGTCGCCGGTCTTGGCCGAGCAGAGCAGATGGCTGACCGGGCAGATGCCGCAGATGCGACTGGTGATGGCAGGCATCTCACGAAACGATCGCCCCTCGCAGAACTTCTCGAAGCCGCGGAACTCCGTCACGTGGAAACGGGCTTCGGCGACTCGACCGTCGTCGTTGAGATGCAACGTAATTTTGGCGTGTCCTTCAATCCGAGTCACCGGATCGATCAGAACTTTTTTGACCATCGGAGGAGTGTCCTTTTCAGCCAAATTTCCATTTCCCGGTCAGGTTTGGGACGCGACCGGCGAGCAATTCGGTAACGCAGTACCAGATGAGATCGGGGTGGGGGGGACAGCCCGGCATGTGAAAATCGACCTGCACCACTTGATGGATCGGCACGACGCGGTCCACCAACGGGGGAATCACGGGAAGTTCAGTGGGAATTTGCGGTTGCAGGTTCGATTCATCGCGGTACGACCGCGCCAAGACGAGCATCGGTCCACCGGCCAAATTTCGCAGGGCGGTGACATTGCCCGTGACGGCACAATCGCCAAAGGCGATCAAGAAACGCGACCGTTCGCGGAGATGCTTGAGCAACTCGAGGTTGTCCTCGTTGGCGACCGCACCTTCGATAAGGGTGATGTCGATCTCGGGGGGAATCGTTTTGGCATCGACCACAGGAGAGAAGAGAACATCAGCAGCGGCGGCCAAATCGAACAACCGTTCGTCCAAATCGAGGAAGCTCATATGGCAGCCGGAACAGCCGCCGAGCCAGGCCGTCGCCAAGCGGGGACGCGTGGAGCTCATTGAGACTCCTTCCGGGCGCGAGCATGTTGCAGGACTTTGACAAAGCTGGGCTGCTTGACCATGCCGCCGGCGGTGGCCCGTTTGTCGAACAGAGCACCTGTGGGGCAAACCTGGACGCATTTCCCGCAACTGGTGCAGCTGGTGGAGTCGCCCCAAGGCTCGGCCATGTCGGTAATGACTCGGGCTTGAAAGCCCCGCCCCATGATGTCCCAGGTGTGCGCCCCTTCCACCTCGTCGCAGACCCGAACACAACGGGTGCACAGGATGCAACGGTTGTGATCGACGCCGAACCGGTCGTGCGACATGTCCACCGGCAGAGTCGGCATCAGGTAATCGAAACGAACGTGGGTCACCCCCTGTTCGACAGCCCGGTTCTGTAATTCGCAGTGATTGTTGCTGACACACACCGCACAGACGTGGTTGCGCTCGGCCAGAAATAACTCGAGGATGGTCTGACGATAGTGTTTCAACCGCGGGCTTTCCGATACCACGGTCATCCCTTCTTGCACTTCCGTCGTGCAGGCGGGCAACAACCGTTGGCTTCCCGCGACTTCGACCAGGCAAAGCCGGCACGCCCCAACGGTGGACAACCCCTCGAGTTCGCACAGGGTGGGGATGGCGATTCCGTGTTCCCGAGCGGCAGCGAGAATGCTTTGACCGGCCGCCGCCGTAATCAATTGATCGTTGAGGGTGAAGGTGCGAACGCTCAAATCGAACCTCCTTTGGCGGGGGCCGCGACGGAACCGTTGACCGAAACAAGTTCCAGCGGTCGGCGTGTCGAGGTCAGCCGTCGGCGGTTTTGAATCCGGGCCTCGTATTCGTGACGAAAGTATCGCAAGGTGCTCAGGACGGGATTGGGGGCCGACTGGCCGAGTCCACATAGGCTGGTGTGCCTCACGACATCGCAAAGGTCCTCGAGCAAGGCCAGATCCTCAAGCGTGGCTTGTTCGGCCATGATCTTGTCCAACAGGCGGTGCATTTGGACGGTGCCGACGCGGCACGGGACGCATTTGCCGCAGGACTCATCCCGGCAGAACTCCATGAAAAAGCGAGCGACATCGACCATGGAAGAGGTCTCATCCATGACGATCATGCCGCCGGAACCCATGATGGATCCGAGCCGCGTCAGCGACTCGTAGTCCACGGGCGTGTCAAGAAACTGTTCAGGGATGCAGCCCCCACTGGGTCCGCCCGTCTGGACCGCCTTCAACCGTTTGCCGCCGGGGATCCCGCCGCCGATATCGAAAACAATCTCGCGCAAAGTCGTGCCCATCGGCACTTCGATGAGACCGGTATTTACGACCGCCCCACTCAGGGCGAAGACCTTCGTCCCCTTACTGGTCGGGGTACCAATGGAGGCAAACCAATCGGCTCCGCGTTCGCAGATGGGGGCGACCGCCGCGAGGGTCTCGACATTGTTGATGAGGGTTGGCTTGCCGAACAGGCCGACGTCGGCGGGATACGGGGGTCGCGGTCGAGGCATGCCCCGGCCCCCTTCGATCGACGCGATGAGAGCCGTCTCTTCGCCGCAGACAAACGCCCCCGCGCCGATGCGGACTTCAACATGGAATTCAAATTTGGTCCCCAAGACGCTCTTACCGAGGATTCCCCGTCGAGTCGCTTGCTTGACGGCCATGTCGAGGCGGTGGACCGCCGTCGGGTATTCGCCCCGAACATAGATGAAGCCATGATTCGCGCCGACCGCGTAGCCGGCAATTGCCATTCCCTCGAGCACCCGATGAGGATCGGACTCCATGACGGCCCGGTCCATGTACGCTCCGGGGTCACCCTCGTCGCCATTGGCGATGACGAATTTCTGTCCTCCCGAGGCCTTGCGGACGAGGTTCCACTTGACGCCGGTGGGGTAGCCTGCACCGCCGCGACCGCGCAATCCGCTTCGAGTCAGTTCCTCGCAGACTCGGGCCGGCTCCCACTCCCGAAGAACCTGAGCCAACGCTCGATAGGCCCCCCCGGCCACGGCATCCTCCAGCCGCTCGGGGTTGATCACCCCGCAATGAGACGTCACAATCCGCAGCTGCCGAGAAAAAAATGGATCGTCCGGAGAAACGACGTGTCGAGGATCGATCGCGCCCTCGACCGCTCTTGCCGCGAGTTCCGGCCTGAGTTGCTGGTACGTGCGGATTTCGCTCCCCCGTCTGACCCAGACCAAAGGCCCACGGCTACAAGGCCCCATGCAACCCACCGGGAACACATCCGATCCCAGCGCCGAGGCTCTCAACGCCTCCAGCACCGCCGCCGATCCGTTCGACAGGCAACCGCTGCTCATGCAGCAGCCGATCCGCAGCGGTTGCGCCTCGAAGCGTTGACGCTCCTTCTCCCCACACTCCATCAATTCCGCTTCTGTCATGTCGAGACTCGCGGGGCGGTGACAAGGGACTGTAACATCTGAACCAGGGCGTGCGGCTCGGTCTTGCTCAAGGTGACATCATCCACAATGGCCACCGGGGCCAAGCCACAACTGCCCACGCATCGGGCAACACTCAGGCTGAGCTTGCCGTCCTTCGTGACTCCGCCGACCTTGACCTGGAAGGCTTGCTCGATTGCCGTCACC
>CAKZUU010000478.1 GCA_937922175.1 uncultured Gemmataceae bacterium | reverse complement strand
TTCACCACCAGCAGTTACCGCGTCAACACGCATGATTTCGAGCGTGAAGTCGTCCACCTTTTCAGCCGACTCACGCATGTTCCGCCCGCCGAGGCGTGGGGCTACGTCACGCACGGTGGGACCGAGGGAAACTTGTACGGGCTGTTCCTGGCTCGGGAACTCTTCCCCGATGGGGTGGTGTACTACTCGGAGGACACGCATTACTCGGTCGGCAAGATTCTTCGCTTGCTCCACATCCGCAACATTATGATCAAAAGTCAGCCGGATGGGGCGATCGACATCGAAGACCTCCATGAGACGGTCCGCATCCACCGTGATGTGCCACCAATCGTTTTTGCGAACATCGGCACGACGATGAAAGGGGCAATCGACGACCTGAAAGCTATTCGTGGGGTCTTCAAGGATCTGGCTCTGCATCGGCATTATGTCCATGCGGACGCGGCACTGTCCGGCATGATCTTGCCCTTCGTCGATGATCCGCCGGAATGGGATTTTCTCGCGGGGGTCGACTCGATTGCGATCAGCGGGCACAAAATGATTGGTTCACCGATCCCCTGCGGTGTGGTATTGGCTCGACGAAGTCATGTCGATCGCATTGCCCGCCATGTCGAGTATGTCGGCAGCCTCGATACGACGATCCTCGGCTCGCGCAACGGCCTGACCCCGTTGATTCTTTGGTACGCCTGGCACCAACTCGGGGAGGAAGGGTTTCGGCGGCGGGTGCGCCATTGTCAGGAGCTGGCCGACTACGCCATCGAACGACTCCGCCAGATCGGCCGAAATCCCTGGCGGCATCCGCACTCGATTACGGTGGTCTTCGAGCGGCCCTCCGCGACCTTCGCTCATCGTTGGCAACTCGCGGTTCAGGAGAACATCGCTCACATCATCACCATGCCCCAAACCACCGACGAATTGATCGATCGTTTCGTCGCCGAATTGAGCCATGACAGCGCCCACGCTCGGGAGGAGAAGCCGTTATGAAACAAATCACGATCATCGCCGAGGACCGCCCCGGAGTGGCAGCCGACCTGGCCTCGACCTTGGGTGCCGCCGGAATCAACATCGATACCCTGGATGCCGAGGCCGTCGGCAACGTCATGGTGGCCATCCTGACGGTGGAACGATACGACGAGGCGCTGCGGGTCCTCACCGGTGCGGGATTTCCTGCCTTCAGCGAAGAGGTGCTGATGGTTCGCGTGGAGGATCGGCCCGGCGCCTTGGGGCGAGTGATGCAACGGCTCAAAGACGCGGGGATCAACGTGCGAAGCCTGCGCTTTGTACGACGAAGCGGGGAACACGCCTTCGTGGCCATCGCCACCGATCGACGTCACGAAGCTCAAGAATTGCTCCGAGATTTGATCGTCAGCTGAGCCGACTCCGCCCCGACACACCCGCTCGTGCCGCCCTTTACGCCGACGGGGGTGCGGCCACGGGGGAGACCTCCATTTTCTCCAGTGTCTGAACGATGTCGCGTTTCTGCTGCCTCAAGGTCTCGAGCAATTGACGAACTTCGTCATCCGTCACAAACTCGAGGTCACGGTTCAGATCGGCAAGCAAACGGCGACTTTCGTCAAGCAAGCGAGGCACCAACGCGCGAGCCGCCAGAAAGTTGGCGGTGGTAAAGCCGGTGGGGAAAGTTCCGAGAATCGGCAACGGCACCCGATGAGACTGCAAGAATCGAGCAATTCGGGCAAGCACTTCTACCTCGCGGTCCGCGAGAGTGAGGATCTGTTCGCGAAGGGCCGCCTCCCTGACGGACGCCCAAGGATACGACTCACGAACGTAGTGCAAGAACGATCGACTCTCGCGTCGCAAAACATCGATCAGCACTTGCTGGTCGATCATGCTCCAGGCCCTCCAGGAGCTGCTTGATTTCCTTGAGGAGGATTCTTAGGTTGCGGACGTTGCGGGTCTCGATCAGGCCCCACCGGGCGAGGGCGAGGACCGGCACCCGCTCCTGCCGGCTGCGCTGCAGGGGCACCCACGGGTCCTGGGCCGACCGCTCCCCCGCCTCGCTCACCACCCCGCGGGACCGGAGGCGGCGCCCCCCCTCCCACACCGACCGGACCTTCGCGAGGCAAATCGACCGGCGGACTCGGTTTGAAATCGGTGACGCCTCGGTCGCTCGCCGCTTCAATTGGATTCCAGAAAATCCCACCCAACAGGGTGAAGACCCCCAAAGTCAGGGCAAACAACGAAGAAACCGGGGAGATGGGCACGGCTCGTGTCGCCGGACGCGGTTCCAACTCTTCGTCGGGACGATCCAGCACCATGACTCGAAGGACTTTCAGATAGTAGAACGCACTGAGCACCGTGTTGATTCCGCCGATCAGCAACAACCCATACATCGTGTAGCCCAAGGTCGGTGCAGCTCCGCCCGCTCGCGCTCGAGCGGTATAGTCTTGACCGGCATCGAAGAGAGCGGCAAAAACCTGGAATTTCGCCGCGAACCCCGCCAGAGGCGGTAAGCCCAAGAGACTCAGGAGGAAGACGGCCAGCATGCCGACCGCGAGCGGCATCCGATGAACCAAACCACGCATGTCCCGGAGGTCTTCGCTGCCGGTACTCTTGCGAATCAATGCGACCATGGCGAATGCGCCCAAGTTCATCAACACGTAGGCCACGAGATAGAACAAGACGGCTTTGACGCCCTGATGATTCAAGACGGCCAAGCCCATCAA
>CAKZUU010000477.1 GCA_937922175.1 uncultured Gemmataceae bacterium | reverse complement strand
GTCCGATTCAGATACCTCGTCCGGCATCCGTGGTCGGCGGCGGCGCAATTTCCTCGCCCGTCGCTCCACCCGATTGATGCCAAAGGTCAGGTAAAGCAGCGAACCGATGATCGGTGCCAGCCAAATCAACCCGACCCACGCAATGGCGGAGCGAGGATCTCGTTTCCAGAGGATGGCATGTCCCGATGCCAGCAGTGCGGCTCCCAGAGTCCCCGCTGCCAACAGCCACGGCCAGAAGTCGCCCCAGAAGTTGACCATCGACTCTCCCGAATTCTCGGTGCGTGGTGAACGGAATCGCTTCGCCCCTCTCGTGCTATTGTTCAGCGCATCCTGCCGACCGATGAAGGATCGCTCCAGGATCACCCAGTCACCTCGAGTCGCCGTTGCCGCATCTGCTGATTCCCTGCGCCGACGTCTCCATTGAAGGGTATGATGACAGTAGAGGGATTGTAAATCGTCGTCGTGTGGTTTCCGAAGCACGCCGGCTGAAAAACGTCGGCAGACCGAGATGCGGATCAAAAGAGGGGCGAAAATTTGCTCCGGTCTCTAAGGAATGTAGTCGCCGAAATCCTACAAAATTTGAGACAATCATGACGGAAAAACTTCAACTGAAAAGACCCTGGCTCGTCGCGGTTTGGCCCGGTATGGGCAAAGTTGCCTTCAATGCCGGTATCTATCTGCTGGCCAAGTTGCGCATGACAGCCGTGGCCGTCCTCGACGCTCCCTTGTGGTTTGAGATCGAGTCGGTCGATGTCAAAAATGGGCTGATCGAAACGCCGCGCCAGCCGCCCAGTCGGTTTTTCGCCTGTCACAACCCCGATGGGCCGCACGACCTGATGGTCTTTCTCGGCGAAGCGCAACCGGTCGTTGGCAAGTATCACATGTGCCGGCAAATCATCGAATTCGCCAAGTCCTGGGGCGTGGAGCGGGTCGTGACTTTTGCCGCGATGGCGACCAACATGCGCCCCGAACATCCGTCGCGTGTCTTCGGCGTCGCCACCGACCAAGAAACCTTGGCCGAATTGAACCGACTCGAAGTGGAGATCATGAGCGACGGTCAAATCAGCGGCTTGAACGGCCTGCTCCTCGGAGCCGCCGCTGAGGCCAATTTACCGGGACTTTGCCTCCTGGGTGAAATGCCCCATGTCTTCGCGCAGTTGCCTTTCCCCAAGGCCTCGTTGGCGATCCTCGAAGTCTTCTCGCCCTTGGCGCGAATTCATCTCGACCTGACCGAATTGGCAGAAAAAGCCGCCTTGACCGAACGCCAACTCAGCGAGCTCCTCGCTCGTGTCGAGCAGGAACTCACAGGCAAAGAAGAGTTGGCCGCGACGGAGGAAGAGTCCGCCGAAGATTCGCCGACGACCGAGGCCGAGACGATTGACCCCGCCGAGTACGAACGGATCGAACAACTCTTTGAAAGCGCCGCGACGAACCGATCCAAAGCCTTTGAACTCAAACAGGAACTGGATCGTTTAGGATTGTTCAAGAAGTACGAAGACCGTTTCTTGGATCTGTTCCGCAAGCCGGAGTAGTCGACCCGAGCTCTACCATCGCACATCCGATGTCAAAGGCGGCTCGTCAGGGCCGCTTTTTTCTTGTCCCTATTCGTTGGTCGCACAGAATAACTGCGGCGTCACAACCATTTTCGGGGATTCCGTCCATGGCTGTCGAAGTTGCTGCTCCTCTCGTCGATCAAAAGGCATTGGTGGATCGGATCCTCACCTCGCCGCACCCGTTGGGAGTCTCGGATCTTTGCAAAGCCTTCCCCCGACCCAAAAAAACGAGAGCCGCGGATTGGGCCACGTCAATCCGGTTGGCTCTCGATCAGGCTGTGACCGAAGGAAAGGTCTTCGCCGCTGCCTCCGGGAAAAAAAACGAACGGCGCTACTGGAATCGTGATGAACGCCGTTTTATTCAAGGATTGTTAGATCGACTGGCAATAGCTCCACAGCCCATCAAGAAACTCGTCGCTGCCGTTCGCCGCGAAGCTCTCGGCGCCTCGGCTCAATTTGTCGAGCAGGTCATTCGGCAGAGCATCGCAGCTAAGCGGTTGTTTGAGCACCCCGGATCCAGGGCCAACACTGTCCGCTACTCGATTGTCCCACCGCCGCCCATCTTGCGACAGGCCCGCCACCAAAAGAGGTTAAAATCGATTACCACCCAACTTCGCAAAATTCTCGAGGAGACGAAACTTCCCCTGGAAGAACTCCTTGACGAGCTGGCCTTGATGTTGTCCCCATCTCCGGCGGCAAACGAGAAACCGTTGTCGGGCCTCGGGGCCCAGCCAACTCTGGCAGAACGAGTCTCGTCCCATGATGAATTGCGCCACCTCATTCTAACCGCCGTCGCCAATACTCCCGTCGCGTCGCTGGCTCAGCTTCGTTCCGAGATGCCGGCGGAGTATCGGGGACCGATTTTCGATCAGACCGTGTTGCGGTTGGCGGACGAAGGAAGTGTCATCCTGAGCCAAGATGTCGAACCCTCGCACCTGACACCGGAAGTGCGGGCACAGTGTGTCACTGACGGGGTCAACGTCCTCACCACGATTTGTCGGGGGAATCGCCCATGATCTCTTATTCTTCGGATGCAAGCAACCCGTTCTCGCAGCATCAGGTTGATGACACCGTTTCCCTGCCGCCGGGGAACGTGGAAAACTTGCACGCTGATGTCGTGGGACGGTGTCTCCAAATCATCAATGAGGTTCGGCAAAAAAAACACAGTCAGTCGATCTTGGTCGTTGGCGAGGCGGGCAGCGGCAAGTCCCACATGTTGGCCGATCTCCGTCGTCGGCTTTCGCCTCAACGCGATGTCGTACTCGCGGGCATTCGGCTGGGAGGGATTTACAGCGGCCGATTGTGGCGGCAAATCCGTGAACGCTTTGTCGATGAACTTCTCCGCGAGTACCCGCCTGATGTGGGCGGCGGCTTCGGTCTGTTGCGTCTCCTCGAAAATCGATTCCCCGAGTGGAACGCCAAGCAAGGGGCACGCTCTGGTATTTACAATCTTCTCAGCCCGAAACCGCCGTCGTCCAGTTTAAAAGAGTTGATCGACAATTTCTCCCGCGGGGCCGACATCGAGCCGAACCTGCGTCGGCTATTACCCAAGTTCTTTTCCGACCCATCCAATCTAGCCATCCGCGATTGGCTTCGGGGAAAATATCTCACCGAGGACGATGCGAAGGAACTCGGTGTCCCTGTTGCCCTCCCGACCGAAGACGCTGAGGAGAACGCGGCGGAGCAAATCGTTTATTCCTTGTTACAATTGGCGACTCACGCCCATCCATCGATGGGGACTCCCACCGTCACCGTCATTTGCTTCGACGAGGTCGAAGGCCTCTTTTCCGATCATGAAAACGCGCATCCCGCCCGCCGCTTTGCCGGCATCATCATCGAGCTTTTAGCCCAAACGGGCACCTGCGTCGCCATCACCTTCGTGAGGCCCAACACCTGGAGTGAAAAGCTCCAGAAGGTCTTGGAATTTTCTCACCTGCAGAAACTCCGACAAACGCAACTCACCATCCCCCCATTGAATCTCGAAAAGGCGGTCGACGTCGTCAAAGCCCGCCTCGAGGCATGGACAAAGAAACCCTGCGAGACAGATCCGACCTACCCAATTGGCCGCGAGTTCATTGATTCGCTTTACCGCCAGCACCTGCGCAATCTCACGCCGCGTCGGCTGATTATGGCATGCCGTGAGAAGTTCAACCACTGGCAATCCAGTGCCGATCAGGGAAGGCTTGAACCGCTTGTGCCCACCGTCGATCCCTCATCCGACCATTCGATCGACCGGGTTTTGCAAGACTGTTGGGATCGCCTCTGTGACCAATTCACCCGGAAGTTCACCGATTTGTGCTTTGATTCCGTCGTCGGCGTGACACTACCTTGGATCGTGTCCAATTGGCATGCGAATCTCAGTCTCTGCGAAGATTTACCGCGACCCTTCGGCGATATCAACTTTGTGCTGCGGG
>CAKZUU010000476.1 GCA_937922175.1 uncultured Gemmataceae bacterium | reverse complement strand
GCGAATGCCTCTTTACCCTCCTCGATCTCGCGACGCGCGGCCGCGGGCGGGTCGTTGTCGGCTGGGGGAGCCAAAAGCGGACCGGGAACGAGTCGTCTGGGTTCAACCGGCGGGAGCTGGGGCTTGAGGAGAACCAACTCGTCAACCGCCGGGACTTGGGGCAACCGACGGCTCCAGGTCGTTATCTCGCGGCCAGGCTGCAACGGAATCTCGCCTCTCAGCGTCAACTCCACCACCCTGATCGAAGGACATACAGGAACCACCGGGAAGACGAGGGGTGAACACACCCAAATCTGTCGCGAGGCCCCCCACGGCACGGGCCTCCGCAGACCCAGCGGCGGCCCCTCGACATGACGAGGCCCCTGGGCCAAGCCATAAGTGGTAAACGCGAGAAGAAATACCCCGGTGAGCCGAACCATGGTACCCCCTTGCGGTCCCAACGGGAATTTACCGCTTCGGAAGTCTTCAAGGAATCCGGACGAGTTCAGCTTTCTGATGTACCATGATAAGCAAGCCCGGCGGTGAGAAATGGAAATTCCGTGATCAACTTTGATTCGTTTACGCATTTTGCCCTGACCGACGTGGGCATCCGTCGGAGCCACAACCAAGATGCCTTCGCCGCGATTCCCGCCAAGAGTCGGGAAACCTGGCGGAGCCAGGGCCATATCTTCCTGGTGGCCGACGGCATGGGAGGTCACGCGGTAGGCGAAAAGGCCAGTCAGCAAGCAGCCCGTGACATTCCGTTGGCCTACCAAAAATACGCAAAAGATGGAGTGGCGCCCGCTTTGCGGCGGGCCTTCGTCGAGGTCAACGCCGCCATCCATGCGGTCGGCGTGAAGAACCGCGAGTTTCAGGGATTAGGCACCACCGCGACGGCGTTGGTCTTGCGACCCGAAGGAGCCTGGATCGGGCATGTCGGCGATAGTCGTGTCTATCGTGTGCGTCAGGGCCGAATTCAGCAACTCACCTTCGATCATAGTTACCTTTGGGAAATGGCCCGGCGACAAAATGTCGACCCCGCCGAGTTGCAAGGGCTGAAAAGCAACGTCATCATTCGTTCGCTCGGACCCGATGCTCTCGTTCAAGTTGATATCGAAGGTCCCCATACCCTGGAAGCGGGCGATGTATTTATCGTGTGCAGCGACGGATTGAGCGGACCCATCACTGATTCGGAAATCGGCGCGATTGCGTCGACGCTGCCGCCCGAAGAGGCTGTCCGATTTCTCATCCAGTTGGCAAACCTGCGCGGGGGGCCCGACAATATCACGGCCGTTGTCGTGAAAGTCGGCGGTCAACCCGAACAGTCGGCGCCGCGAAAGTCGCTGGTCGATTCTCTTCGCCAAATGCACTGGTCGCTGCCGAGTATGATCCTGGGGATCTTGCTTGCGGTGGTTGCGATCCCCGTGTACCTCGCCTCGCCACAACTTGGCTTTTTCATGTTTCTCACGGCCACATTGACGATCACCGCCGGATTGACGGGGTTTTTGCTTCATGCTCGTGCCGAACGCCGACGTCTGGAGACCGAGGCGAACGCTGAAGAACTCCACATCTACCGTGAGGCACCGTGCGACATCGACTCGACGGTGGTGGACAAGCTGGCGCGGAGCATCAGTGATGTGAAACAGAAAATGACCGAAGCCTTCCCCAAGCTCATCCCCGAGACGTACAGCCAGTTCCTGTCGAAAGCCGAAAATTTACAGAAGAAGGGCGACCTGCAGGCCGCGTTCCGAGAGTATTGTCGGGCCATGCACGAGTTGGCCCGATCCTACAATCGTATCCGCACGAAGTCCGAGATGTTCCAACCTGTCTGGGAAAAGAAGAAGTGATGGGCCGCGACGCTCCCTCCGCGTCCGAGGAAGCGGTCCAGGATCATTCAGCGCGGGTCGCCCACGGCCCGACCAACAAGGTCATATCCATCCGCCGCGGTGATCTTCACTCGCACCAGGTCGCCCGGCTGCAAATTCTTCCCTTTGATTCGGACCACGCCATCAATCTCTGGGGCGTCGGCATAGGTTCGGCCGATGAAATGCCCGGCAAATTCCGGATCAGGCGCATCAACGATCGCCTCCAACTCCCGGCCGACCTGAGCCACACCGCGAGCGAAGGCCACCTCCTGCTGTGCTCGCATGATCCGATCACGCCGCGCTTGCTTCACCACCTCGGGAAGGTGATCGGGCAACCGGTCAGCGAGTGTTCCCGGCTCCCGCGAGTAGACGAACACCCCGCACCGGTCGAACCGGTGTTTCCGAATGAATGCCTCCAGCTCATCCACGTCGGATTCGCTTTCACCCGGGAAACCCGTGATGAAAGTCGTCCGCAGACACAAATCCGGAACCGCCCCACGCAGCCGCGCCAACAACTCTTCCGTCTCCGCGCGGGTGACCCGTCGCTGCATCCGCTTCAGCATGCGATCGCTGGCGTGTTGCAGCGGCATGTCCAGATACGGAATGATGTGCTGCGAATGTCTCAGCACATCGATCAGTTCGTCGGTGAAATACATTGGGTAGGCGTACAGCAGCCGAATCCACTCGATCCCGTCGATGCGATCCAGCTGGCGCAAGAGCGAGGCTAAGCGAACTTCGCCGTAAAGGTCCAACCCATAGTAGGTGGTATCCTGAGCGACGAGGATCAGTTCCCGAACGCCATCGTCGGCCAGTTCTTTCGCTTCGCGAATCACCTCGTCGAGGGGCTTGGAGAGATGCTTGCCACGCATCATCGGGATGGCACAGAAAGTGCACGTGCGATCGCAACCTTCGCTGATTTTGAGATAGGCATAATGTCGGGGCGTGATGCGCAGCCGGGCGGTGTCGTCCAGGGCGCGGATGGGAGCCGGCCGAAACAGGGAACGTTGGACATCGGCGTCGCGGCTGAGAAGCCTCGTGTCCCGCACCTGTTGCACGACCTGGGCGATTTCCTCTCGCGCGAATACGCCGACAATGTGGTCCACCTCGGGCACTTCCTGAAGCAGCAGATCGCGCTGCCGCTCCGCCAAGCATCCAGCCACCACGACCGAACCGAGGCGCCCTTGACGCTTCAACTCGAGCATCTCCCGGATGACGCCGAGCGATTCCTGCCGTGCGGGTTCGATGAATCCACAGGTATTAACGACGACGACATCGGCCCCGTCCGGGCTGGCCGTTAATTCATGCCCCGCTTGTACCAATTGGCCCAGCATCCGTTCGGAATCCACGGTGTTCTTCGGACAACCCAAAGACACGAAGGCAAAGCGATTCTTTTTCCCGTCATTCGACGCCATTTTATCCTCATTTTCCGCAAGCGAGCGGGGCCTCATTTACCTACATTTACATTAGATTTAAGTTAGCGTTGACCCTGCCGAATGTCTGTTCGATGATCTTCTCGCTGTTTGTGATCGGAGCCGAGCCATGATGCGACCCATCAGCATTTTGCTCAGTTTGAGTTTCCCCGTCGCGGTTTGGGGCCAGGGCCTAAAAGCCGGCTTTGCGGAGCGCGACATCACACCGCCCATCGGGTCGGAGATGCCCGGCGGCTATGGCAAAGCGTATCATCGCTCGATCCACGATCCGTGCAAGGTTCGCGCCTCGGTCTTTGACGACGGAACGCGGAAAATTGCCTTGATTGGCATCGACGCCTTGTTTATTCATCGCACGACCACGGTGAACGTCCGCCAGGAAATCCAGCGCCGGACGGGAATCCCCGCCGAGGCCATCCTGATCGGTGCTTCTCACTCGCATTCGTCCGGCCCGATGTCCGGCGTGATGCCCGGTGAGTTTGACCACGCTTCGGACTTGGTGAAGAAATTGGCATACCAATATTCGACGGCAGCGGATCCCAAGTATTTGGACAAAGTCGAGTCGGCGATCGTCGAGGCGGTCGTGTCCGCTCATGATCAGCGCGTCGACGTGCAGGCCGGTATCGGTCGGGGACGAGAAGATCAGGTGGCCTTCAACCGACGCTTTCGGATGCGGGATGGTCGAACAGTGTCGCACCCCGGCCAGGGGAATGAGGCCATCCTTGAACCTGCCGGTCCCACGGATCCCGAGGTGGGCGTCATCGGGGTGTGGGACAAAGAGGGCAAGCGACTGCTGGGTTGTGTCGTCAACTTCGCCTGCCATGCCACGACGAATCCGGGTCCGGGCATCTCTGCCAATTACATCTACTTCCTTGAAAAAGTGATCCGAGGCTATTTTGGCCCCGATGTCGTCGTCGTGTTCCTGAATGGCGCCTCCGGCGATGTCACCCAAGTGGACAACCAGAGTTCGCTGCGGAACCGCGAACCTGAAGCCTGGGCCGCCTTCGTCGGCGGGCGCGTCGGTGCCGAGGCTGTCAAGGTGCTGCTGAGCATGGATCGTGGCGTGCTAAGTCCCGTCGTCGCCAAAACCAAGGTTTGGCCGATTCGAAGGCGAGTGCCCGACCCTGAGCGGGTCCGACGCTGCCTGGAAATCGTGCAGCGGCCCGAGACCGAGGTGGGCCACACCGAGTGGATCTTTGCCAAAGAGATTGTTCTGCTCGATGCCAAACTTCAAAAAGAACCCGTCGTCGAGGTCGAAGTTCAGGCGGTTCAGATCGGCCCCGCCGTGTTTCTCACCACCCCCGCTGAGTATTTCTGCGCCTTCGGTTTGGAACAGAAGAAGGGCAGCGGATTCCCGTTCACCTTCCCCGTGTCGCTGGCCAACGGTTGCGTCGGCTATGTCCCCACGGAAGAGGCGTTCGGTCCCACGGGGGGCGGCTACGAAACGCGTTTGACCAGTTACAGCAATCTGGAAATCACCGCCGGTACACAAATGAAGGAAGCCGGACTCGAGTTGGCCCGCTCCCTGAAACCTGGTTCCATTCCCAGCCGCGGACCGGCTGCCCCCTTCCGCGCGCCCTGGAGCTACGGTAATGTCCGACCGGAATTGAAGTAGCCCCTTCCCCGCCGGTCGGCACCGGCACACGAGCTCGAGGCCGCTCCCAAGATCGCAGGGGGCTCTACCCGGCAAAGCTTAGCGCGAAGCACTCCTCCGAGTTCGATTTGAAGAACCCAAGCGAGCGGGTCGTCGGCGATCGCCTTTCAATTCTTGGCTCGGCCCAGGTATTCCCCGGAGCGGGTATCGACCTGAACCACCTCGCCGACGTTGATGAAGGGCGGAACGGAGATTTTCAAGCCGGTTTCCAAAGTCGCCGGTTTGTATTGGGCCGCTGCCGTCGCCCCCTTGAGCGCCGGTTCGGTTTCGATCACCTTCAGCTCGACGGTGGGCGGCAGTTCGATGTCAATCGGCTTGCCTTCGTACATCGTAATAATGACGTTGTCGTTCTCTTTCAGATACTTCATTTGCTCGCCGATAGCGTCCTCCGGCAGGCTGATTTGCTCGAAAGTCTCGTTGTCCATGAAGACGAAGTCTGTGCCGTCCTTGTACGAGTATTGGAACTCGCGTTTGTCCAGGAAAGCGAGTTCGACTTTATCCTGTGGGCGGACCTTGTTTTCGGTAATGACACCCGTTTTCAGGTTGCGGAGCTTGAGCTTTAGTTGAGCACGCCAGTTGCCCGGGGTATTCAGGTCTCGATCCAAGCACTGGTACAATTGACCGTCCTCGCCGACGATCACCATC
>CAKZUU010000475.1 GCA_937922175.1 uncultured Gemmataceae bacterium | reverse complement strand
AACTGGTTCGACAATCCACAGATTTTCCCGAACTGGTCCGCGTCTTCGGAAAAGACGGCGGGAGCGGTACATGGACGGCTGGCGATCGTTTGTGCCAACCGGACCTGGCGCGAACGTTGCAGTGCCTCGCCCAGGATGGTCCCGATGCTTTTTACACCGGCTCGATCGCTGAACTCTTCGTCGCGGAAATGACGAACGGCAGGGGCATCATCACGGCCCATGATCTGAAAAACTATCAAGCCAAGTGGCGGCGACCCGTTCACGGTACCTACCGTGGCTACGACGTGTACGGAGTCCCCCCTCCCAGTTCCGGTGGCATTTGCCTGGTACAAATGTTGAACATGCTGGAGCGTTTCGACCTGAAAGCCGACGGACGATTCTCCCCGACGACTCTCCACCGGATGGTGGAAGTCATGCGTCGAGCCTATTTGGATCGAGCACGGTATCTTGGCGACCCGGATTTCGTGCAAATCCCCGGATATCTCACGCAAAAGGAGTACGCAGCTCAGCTCGTGCAGTCGATCTCGACCGACAAGGCCACCCCGAGCGACACCTTGGCGCCGGATCTGCTCCAGGATTCCGAGGGCCATCACACGACGCATTTTTCCGTGATCGACGAGAACGGATTGGCGGTGGCCAACACCTACACGCTCGAGTTCAGCTACGGCTCGCGCGTCGTCGTCCGCAAGGCCGGCTTCTTGTTGAACAACGAGATGGGCGATTTCAATTGGTTTGCCGGCAAGACCGATCGACAAGGGCGCATCGGGACGCCGCCGAACCTCATCCAACCCGGCAAACGCATGCTCAGTTCTCAATGCCCCACGATTGTGCGAAAGGACGGAAAGACGATCTTGATCACGGGCAGTCCGGGTGGTCGGACGATCATCAACACGGTTCTGTGCGTGCTGGTCAATGTTCTTGATTTCAACATGCCTCTGCGACAGGCGGTCGACGCGCCCCGATTGCATCACCAATGGTTCCCGGATCGCGTGGACCTGGAGAAGGAAGGGTTACCGGACTCGGTCATCCCGGCGTTGGAGCGCCTGGGCCACCGGGTGCGGGTGCGGCGGCAAGGAGACGCCCATTCGATCTACGTGGACCTCCGAACGGGAGAATACCACGGCGTGGCGGATCGCCGAATCATGGGCAGTGCCGCGGGGCCTTGAGACGCGATTTGGTCAGATGCCTTGAAGGACGGTACCTAAGCCCAGCTCTTTGGCCCGAGCGACGACCCGGGCCGCCGTTGCGATGTCTTCGATGCCCAAGCCGAGTGACTTAAACAATGTGATTTCATCATCGGTCGTCCGCCCGGGACGGCGACCGGCGACAATGTGGCCCAATTCGTCCACGTTGGCCCATTGGATCAGGCCGTTCTCCAGCGGTTCGTGCAAGTCGCCAGCCTCGATCCGCGCTTGATCTTTGCTATCGACAACGATGCGATTCGCTCGACGCACGGTTTCGATGTCGATTTCCGTTTTGCCCAAAAAATTTGAGCCGATCACATTCAGATGACACCCCGGGGTAAGCCATTCGCCTTTGAGGACCGGTTCGCGGCTCGTCGTCGCCGTGACCACAATGTCTTGGTCTTTGGCAGCTTCCTCCGGTGAATCTACCGCGATCGCCTCGACCTGACAAAGCGATTTCATCTCTTCAGCGAAAGCGCGGCGATGGTCGGCATTGGGGCTGTAGACCCGAACCTGACGAATCGGTCGGACGCGGCAGATCGCTTGTACCTGTGTCCGGGCTTGCTTGCCGCTGCCGAACACGCCGAGTTTTTCCGCGTTGCGTCGGGCGAGATATTTGGTGGCCACACCACTGGCCGCCCCAGTCCGTATCTGACCGAGATAGTCGCCCTGAATCCACGCCGTCATCTCGCCTGTTCGTCCATCAAACAAATGGACGTAGAATCGACTCGTTTTCCGCGTGGTGACGTATGCCTTGAAGCCGAGCACCCCTAACGTCTTCCCCGCTGCCGACAGAACGTGCAACATGGCGTGGTCTGTCTGACAGCGAGTCCGCGGGACGTTGACGGCTTCGTCGAGCGAGACTTTGCGCAAGCCAGCCTCGACGGCCTCCAACGCCATCTCCATCGTCAGACACGCGCGCACGTCTTCTTCAGTCAGATGGACCACCGGCATGACGAAACTCTCCCCTTACAACCCGCCTCGGAGCCATTCACCGATGCGTGACAACCCCGTCTCGATCACATCGCTTCGGGTGGCAAACGACATGCGAACAAAGCCTTCGCAACCAAACGCGGATCCGGGCACCAAGCAAACGTTGGCATGTTCCAAGGCGGCGCTGCAAAACTCCGCCGCGTTGCTGACAGGTCCGCCGGCCAACGGCTTTCCAAAATGAGACGATACGTCAAAAAAGGCGTAGAACGCTCCGTCTGGTTCGGTGAAACGAATGCCGGGCAAATCCCGCAAACGCCTCATGACTAGATCGCGACGGCGGCTGAATTCTCCGCGCATCTGTTCGACGCAGTCTTGCGGACCAGTCAACGCGGCGATCAGGGCACGCTGACTGATGCTGCATGGACAGCCGGTCTCTTGACTTTGGATGTTCCCCATGGCTGCGATGACATGTTTCGGTCCGACCGCCCAGCCCATGCGCCAACCGGTCATCGCATAGGTCTTGCTCGCTCCGCTGATGACCACTGTGCGATCGGACAACTCCGGATGAAGGGTCGCGAAACAAGTCGGTCGCGCCTGACCATAGGTGAGCTGTTCGTAGATTTCATCGCTCAGGACCGCCAGCGACGTACTCAACACGGCATCCGCCAACGCCTCAAGTTCTTTTCGAGAGTAGACCGCACCGGTCGGATTGCACGGCGAATTCAGCATGAAGAGGCGGGACCGCGATGTGACAGCTACGCGAAGTTGTTCGGGGGTCATCTTGAAGCCCGTTTCCGCCGAGGTGTGGACCAGTACCGGCCGGGCTCCGGTCATCTCGACCAGTTCCGAGTAACTGACCCAATAGGGGGTGGGAATGATGACTTCGTCCCCCGGACCGACCAGAGCGGCCAAGGCATTGTGAATTGAATGCTTGGCGCCGTTGGAGAGCAGGACCTGCTCCGGAGTCACCTTCCAATTGTGGTACCGCTCGTACCAATCAGCGACGGCCCGTCGGGCTTCGGGGAGGCCAGCGGCCGGCGTGTAATGCGTGTAACCCCTCGCGGCCGCCTCTGCCGCCGCTCGGCAAATATGCTCGGGCGTATGAAAGTCCGGCTCTCCGAGGCTGAAGTCGTAGACAGTGATTCCCCGCGATTTCAATTCGCGAGCCTTGGCCGCGGCTGCCATCGTAGCCGAGGGGCGAACGGATACGGCAAGCGGGGATAATCCAAGCATTCGTCAGAGACTCCTGGGGGACACGGATTACGCGGTGTATCATACCGGAGAAACGGTCCCGCCGACAGATCGCGACGACCGTCGCCCTTGAACCAGAGGACCTCGACGCATGCGCGTGGCCATTGCTCCTTCCGTGCTTTCCGCGGATTTCGCCCGCTTGGGTGAACAGGTCCACGACTGCGAACTCGCCGGGGCCGATCGCCTCCATATCGACGTCATGGACGGACATTTTGTCCCCAATTTGAGTATGGGACCCGCCATCGTCGCCTCACTCCGACGCGCGACCCGCCTTCCCTTGGAGGTCCATTTGATGGTGGAACGACCCGCCCAATTCTTCCAGCCCTTTGCCGCCTCGGGGGCCAACTCGCTCATCGCTCATGTCGAAGTCACCGATGACCCGCGACCTTGGTTCGACGAAATTCGCCGACTCGGTTGCCATGTCGGACTGGCGATTCATCCGCAGACTCCTGTCGAGCGAGTGTCCCCGTACCTGAAAGACCTGGAGGTCGCTTTGTGCATGACGGTGGTTCCAGGATATGCCGGGCAAGTGTTTCTCCCGGGAAGTGTGCAGCGAATTCGGCAACTGCGGGAGGAGATCGATCGACTCAACCCGAGCTGCGAATTGGAGGTGGATGGCGGGATCAATTTGAACACCGGTGCTGACGCGGTCTCGGCGGGAGCCAACGTACTTGTTGCGGCGACGTCGATTTTTCAGGCACCGCAAGGTCCAGCGGCTGCGGTTCGCGAATTCCTGCATCGGTTCCGTGGTGGGTGACCGCCCGAGGCTGGGCCTGCCTTGGTCGAGTTCCCGCGACGCCGAATGCCGACCGCCTGGGCGGTGGTTGAAGCGCCAGCGGTCCGAAATTTTGGGTTTTGCGGATGACGTCGGAATCGGGAGGATCTTCGTGGCGGGAATTGTTGAATTCGATAGAGGCTGCCCGGAGAGAAGATCGAAGAAACGACCGTCGGCCGAAATTTTCTCCCCGCCTTGCGTACCCCTGGTTGCGTTTGCCGAGCGATGACATCATGGGACGTCGAATCATCGTTTTGCTGGTGTGCCTCCCCGTGTGCGTGTTCCTGGTACGGAACAACAGCCCCGTGGCCATGTCGGTATCGCTTCCGCACTCTGAGCGGCGACAGCCCCCGGTGGACGCACAGGATCTGCCGGACACCGCGACGATGCAACGGCTCGCCCTGACCGATGCCGTTGCATTCCTCGACGCGTGCTTGAAACACCAACTTCGCCACATCCACGGTTACAGCGGAGTCCTGCGAAAGACGGAGCGGATTCGAGGCAAGTTACAACCGCCCGAGGTGATCGACTTCTGGTTCAGCGAGTCACCGTACCGGGTCCTCATGAAATGGCGTGAGGGCAGTCGCGGTGCGAAAGCGTCGCTGTACGTCGATGGTGCGAATCAAAACCGAATTGCCATTCTCACTCGGTTGAACGTCGTTCTCGACCTTGACCCCGAGGGACGCCTGGTCCAAGACGGCGGACGGTACACCATTCGTGAATTCAGCATGAGACAGGCGACCGAACGGACTCTTCGCGCTTGGCGAGCCGCTCAGGAAAAGGGAATCCTCTACGTCGAATATTTGGGTCGAAACGCCATCGCCGAATGCCACGGGCGCGATGGCTATGTACTGCGCCGAACGTGTGAGCCACCGGAGGAAGAAGGCGTCGTTACCGTCACCGTCGTCATCGACGCGGTGAATTGGCTTCAGATCGGTTCCGAATTGATCGACGGCAACGGCCAACGGATCGGATCTTACTACTTCACGGACCTGCAAATCAATCCCGAATATCCCCCCGATCAATTTGACCGTTCTGCCCTCCGACGATGACGCCGATGATCGACGACCCCCGACCGGGCAGGTTCATCTCGGCGATCGGGAGGGTGCGACCCCCGGCCCTAAATTGACTTTCGAATTGAGCTCCTCTTGAAACGATTGAACCGGCAAGTCGAAGATCCGGTCGAACTCTCCGTCCTTCGTGATTTGAAATCCGCGTCCAAACTCCACGCCCGCTTGGGTGCCGCAACGCAAACTCGTCGATCGCGAAACCTTCGTCGTGGCTCCGGATTGAGTTCCCCCCGGAACGCTGAAGTCGATCTTGATTCCCCCCTTGTACTCAAAGGCTCCGTTCGTGATCTTGGTCAGAAAATGGATTCGGTACCGCTGCTCTTTGTTGAGCCAGGTCAGGTAAACAGCCTCGGCCTCTTCCCGAGGACCCGTCACGGGGCGTTGGCCCAATGCCTTCCGAAGCGCTTTTTCGAGTTCCGACTCGATCCGAAGCGCCTCGAGGGATGTCCACTGTTGATAACGTTCCAGCGCTCGCGCTTTCAACCGCACCAATCGAGCCGGAAATTCCGCCGTGCCATCCAATCGACGAATCTTTGTGGCGACGAAGGCATCGGCCGGTGGCGATCCTCGGCCACCGTTCACCTCGACTTCGACCAGTACCGCTTCTCCTCGGATACCTCGCGCACGCAGGGTTTGCGTCGTGGCCAAACTCAAATTTTCAAAGAGTTGCCTCTCGCCTGTTGACCCCACGGGAGCTTCCAATTGGGGGAACGTGGGAGATTTCTCGACCACCACATACACGGACTGGTAGCTACCGCCATCGGCACTGAACCAGTATTGATCGGCCGAGCTTTCTCTCCCCTCGACTGTCAGGGCCGATTCGGGACACTGAACGAGGACGCCGATCACTTTACCAGGGAGGGGCGGAAATCGTTTCTTCGGGATGAAAGCATGGCGGTCCAAGATTTCATCAGTCCGTAGCCCGTCCCCGGGAGCGCCCCCGACGGGCAGGCATGCGGTCAAGCCGAGCAAAACCCCGACGATCGGATTTACCAATTTGAACATGAACGGACCCAAAACCTGTGACACACCCCCTCGTACTATATAGCGTCCTGTTTGCGAGAGCGAGCATCTCGGCCGATGGTTCGTGAACGCGTCACAGCCGTCCATGAGGCGGCCGGATCGGCTGTCACGAGACGACGAATTGCTCTTGCGAAACGTTTTCAGCTGAGTATAACTGGAACGGTCCAGGATGGACTCTTCGGCATCAAACCGAGCAAGGGCGGCAACATGGGCAGGACGCTCAGTTGGGTGGAACATCTTCTCGAAGTCTCTCGCCGCGAAATCGAGTCTCGTCGTCCGGAGCGTGCGCTGCGATTGCTGGGGTGTGTCGCGCGGGCGCTCGAGGTGACATCGCCAGTCGCTTTGGTGGCGCAGGAGCGGATGGCCGAAGCGTCCCTGATGCTAGGGGATTTTCGGCAGGCTCGTCGTTGCCTTCGTCGGGCGATGAAAATGGCACCGGAGAGTGGCAAGCCGTACTTGCTGTTGGCGCGTGCGATCGCGCGGGATCCAGCCATCGATGCCCGCAAAGCCGGCTTTTACTATCGTAAGGCCCTGGCGCAGACTCCTGATGATCCGCGGCTGTTCTGCGAGGCCGGCACGTATTTCGTCGAGATGGGACGATACAAGCTGGGCATCGCCTGCCTCCAGCGGGCCGTCGATCTCGCCCCGGAAGATCTGGGCGTTCTGGCCTCGCTGGTGGAAGCGCTCTGTCACATCGAGCGATTCGAGGAGGCCCGCCGCGTCGTTGATTTATCTCGATTTCGCCAACGGCGCGAGCGTCGGCTGGATCAGCTCACTGATGCGATTGAGTTTTATCGCTCTTGTCGTCGTCAACGCCCGACCGACGCGGGAAGGACCGGACGTCGCTTACTTCCATTTCTCCGCTTGCACACCAGCGACGAGATCTCCGTGCGACAACGCCGCTGGCGGAGAGATCAGGCCGCCGCCCGGACACCTCACTTGAGTTTCCGCCGATTCCACTGGGACCACGAACGACGAGGTTAAGGCAAGTCAAATCGATCCAGGCGGAACATTTCCAAGGGCCATGCACGACGCCCGGACCATATCAAATCGCTCATGATCTCGGCGACCACCGGGGCAAATTTGAACCCGTGGCCGGAGAATCCCGCCGCCAGGGCGACCTGCGGATACTCGGGATGAACGTCGAGAATAAAGTGCCGATCGGGCGTCAACGTGTAGATGCAAACCTGACCAAAGCGGAACGGGCCATTCGCGTCGGGAACGTGTTCGGAGAGGAAGGTGCGAACCGCCTCGATGTCGGCCGGGGTGATGCGGCGATCGATTTCCTCGGGTCGATCCTTCTCCGGTGCCCCATAATGTTGAGCTACCTTGTGACCGAACGAATTGATCACCGGCAGACCGTAAAAAGTCCCCTCGGGCAACTCCGCCAAATAAATCGGGAATCGATCGCGGCGGAATCGTCGATCATTTTTCGTGTCAAACCAGATTAACGTTTGTCGCATCAGCGTGAGAGGGATTTTCAAATCCTGAAGAAGCGCCCGCGTCCACGGACCCGCCGTCAGGATGAGTCGGTCGGCGGTGAAATCGGCGATCGAAGTTTGAACGAGAACGCCGTCGTGATGGGGCTGCCAACTCTGGACGGGCACTCCGGACAGGATCACCGCCCCAAGGCGACGGGCTGCTTGAACCATGTTGCGGACGCAGTTTTCGACATCCAAGAAACCGGCGTGCTGCTCGAGCAGGCCGCAGTAGCTTTCATCGAAATGGAGCACCGGGAAGCGGCGGTGGATGTCATCGGCCGACAATTGTTCGACGGCCAACTGGTGTTCTGCGGCCGCTCGTCGCACCCCAGCGATCAAGGTGGAATCGGGCCGTCCGATATTCAGGCACGGGCACTCTGTGAGCAGTTTTGTCCCTGTTTGTTGTTCCAGATCGTACCAAAGCTCGAAGGCTCGCCGGACCATGGGGACATAAGCGGGGTGCTCGAAGTAGGCAGTGCGGATGACTCGAGTTTGGCCATGAGAACTGCCCCGTGAATGGGCCAGCCGGAACTGTTCCAGTCCGAGAACGCGTGCCCCCCGCCGTGCCAATTCCAGGCAAGTGGCGGAGCCCATGCCTCCCACGCCGACGACGATGACATCCCAGTGTGTCCAAGTCATGGTTGTGCGGCGGTCGATTCGCGTCGGGAAGTATGGTCATGAATGATCCGCCAGCCCGCCGACGTCCGGGCGACGATCAGGGTGAACAATCCTTCATGGCGGCTCGAGTTCTGTTCGAGTCGCCATCGACCGCGGACCAACATTCGCTCGGCGCTAAGCGCGTCAATGGCCAGGTCCGAGAACTGGAGCTTCCCCATCCTCTTTCCCTCGGCTTGATACCGCCGTTGGAATCGCTCGTAGGTCGACTCCCAGCCTTGTTGGATTTCGCCTCCAGAATAAAAGGTGAGATCGGGTGATTTCCAGTACGTTTCCATGAACGCTTTCAGGTCGCCGCGATTCCAGGACGCGACTTGCTGCGATAAGAGTTGCCGGACCGCTTCGTGGTCAGCGTCATCAGCGGACGCACTTCCGATCGTCATTGCCGTGAGACCAAGGGTTGCGAGTCGGCGGAACCAAGTCATCGTCACTCCTCCTCAACAGAAGTCCGTTGTGACCCGCTGGCCAATCGGGGGCGAGTCCGGATGAACCGTCGGCTCACGCGGTGGACCAGCGACGGGGCAAACGCCAACACGCACAAAAGCATGAGCAGCTCCCAAGAAACGATGTCTTCGGGTGTGCGGATCCGGCGAATCTGCGTTCCGACGAGAACGTACAGGAAGCAACTTGGCAAAATTCCCAGCAGCGTCACCAGGAGGTACGACCGCAACGGCATGGCCGTGAGTCCCATGACGGCGTTGACGACGAAGAACGGCACCACCGGGGAGAGCCGCAACATCAACAAGTATCGCGATCCATTGCGCTCGATGCCCCGATCGACGACGAGGACCCATCGACGGAACCACGTCCGAACGAAATCGCGGAGGAGATGTCGGCTGATGAGAAAGGCAACGGCTGAACCGATAAGCGAGGCCACGATGATCAGC
>CAKZUU010000474.1 GCA_937922175.1 uncultured Gemmataceae bacterium | reverse complement strand
TATGACGAAGAATCTGTACGTTGGAAACCTGCCATTTGGCACGACCGAGGAAGACCTGCGGGCCGAGTTTTCCAAGCATGGAACGGTGATCGGCGCGCAAATCATCAAGGATCGGGAAACAGGCCGATCTCGGGGCTTTGGTTTCGTGGAAATGAGTGATGGAGCCGATGCAGCCATCGCGGCATTGAACGGAGCGATGTTCCAAGGTCGCACCCTCACTGTCAACGAAGCCCGTCCACGGGAAGAACGGCGAGGTCCGGGCAACGGCGGCGGGGGCCGAGGCTACGGCGGCCGAGGGAACGGCGGGGGCTACGGTGGCTATGGCGGCGGTCGAGGCGGTCGCTACTAATCCGCATCAACTTCTCTGAAACGACTTCGACCCAAGGTGGTTCACCCGCCTTGGGTTTTTTTATCGACGTTCATCGCCGCCTCTCCCTAGGATAACGCCACTGCCCCAGTCCTCGACTTTCGACGTGGATCGCAACGATGCCCGTACTCACCGAAAAGACGGCCCTGATCACCGGGGGTGGCTCCGGTGTCGGTCTAGCCACTGCTCGCATGTTCCTTCGCGAAGGGGCAAAAGTCGCCATCGCCGGTCGTCGTGCCGAAAAACTTCTTCGGGCCGCCGCCGAACTCAAGGCCGGTCCCCAACTTCTGGTTCACCCCGCCGACATCACGGATCCCGATCAGGTGCAGAAGCTAGTTCACGACGTCACCAACGCTTTTGGACGCATCGATATCCTCGTCGCGAATGCCGGGGCGAATATCAAAAACCGCTCGATTCGGGAGCTGACGCCGGAGAGTTGGCGTTCCATGTTGGCCGCAAATCTGGATGGCGCTTTCTACTGCATCCATGCCGTCCTGCCGCAGATGCGAGAACGACGAGATGGCGTCATCATTTGCATCAATTCCGTTTCCGGAAAGCGATCGAACCCCCTCGGCGGGGCAGCCTACAACGCCGCCAAGTTTGGCTTAGCCGCGTTGGGCATCTGTTTGGCGGCGGAAGAAAAAGACAATAATATCCGAGTGACCAACATCTTTCCGGGTGAAATCGACACGCCGATTCTCGACAACCGACCCGTTCCCGTGACGCCGGAACATCGGGCGCGAATCCTCCAACCGGAAGACGTCGCTGCTTGCGTCTTGTTCGTTGCGACCTTGCCGCCCCGAGCCTCGATCCCTGAACTGATTATCAAACCGACGTGGCAGACGTATATTTGACCGCGCGGAGGCGGATTTCGCACGTGCGGTCTCGCCGACTTCACTTCACCTCGGCGACTTCGATCACGATGACGGAGACGTTGTCTTTCGAACCGCTGTCTAAAGCCAACTGGCCCAGGCCGTCGGCACATTCTTGGACGTCGGGATGGCTGAGAACGAATTGAACGATTCGGTCGTCACCGACGACACCGGTCAGACCGTCGGTGCATAGGATGAAGCGATCACCCGGCATAATCGGGACGATTTTGACGTCGGGTCCATCGCCGACTTCCCGGGTGCCGAGATATTTCCACAAGACATTTTTGAAGCGGTGATCTTTGGCTTCGGCCGGGGAAATGGTCTTGGCCTCGACGAGGGCTTGAGCCAAGGAGTGATCGACGGTGAGTTGTTCAATTTTCCCGTTGCGGATCAGGTAAGCCCGGGAGTCGCCCACGCCGGCAATGTAAATCTCGTTTTCTTTTCTCCAAACCGCGGTCACGACCGTGGTGCCCATGTTTTTCATTTCACGGTCGAGGTTGGACATTTGAATGATTTCTTCATTCGCTGAGACGATCGAGCGGCGGATGACGGATTTGATTTGATCGACACCATGGGCCTGACTGAGACCGCGGCGAAGCTCGCGGGGAATCACTTCGATCGCGTGCTTGCTGGCCACTTCACCGGCTGCTTGACCGCCCATGCCATCCGCGACGATACAGATATCCAAGTCGGGGTAATGTTTGACCTCAATGGCATCCTCATTGTTTTCCCGGTAATTGCCCAAGAGGGTGCATTTCCCGACATTCAGTTTCAGGGCCATCGGCCACCTCGGTCGATTTCGCTTCGCTCGACGCGATCACGGAGTGGACGGGATAAATTGTTTCATCAAACGGTTGTTTATTCCACGTGCGGAATCCGTTGCACTCCACCATTAGAACTATAGTCGATAAAAGCCCGGATGCCAATTTCGAGATGCCGTCCCAGGTCTCTTTCGGGGACCAACGATGGTCGAATCGGTTGCAGGGAATTTGCCCTTTACGATATCATTCTCGGATCGGTAAGCTGGTGCGGGCAAGTCATCATCGAGCCGAGTCGTCATGGAAGACGTCCGCATCATCTTCGTCCACGACTGGTTGGTCGGGACACGTGGAGGGGAGAAGTGCCTGGAGCCGTTGGCTCGGCGGTTCCCGTCGGCACGTTTGTACACTTTGATTCACGAACCCGGCCGAGTCGCGCCCGCCATCGAGCATTTGCGACCGAAAACAAGTCCGTTACAGCGGTTGCCTCGGGTCAGCCGGTATTACCGCTACCTCCTGCCGGTCATGCCTCTTGCGGCCGGCTGGCAGCTTCCGGAGTGCGACCTGGTGCTCAGCTTCAGTCATTGTGTGGCCAAGTCTGCCCGGCCCCCCGTGGGTGTCCCGCATGTGTGCTATTGCTTTACGCCGATGCGGTATGCGTGGCAGTTGCGGGAAGCTTATTTCGGTCAGGGCTGGACCGCCAAAGCGGCGGATTGGTTGATGGATCGACTCCGCGATTGGGATCATACGACAGCCGATCGCGTCTCCCATTTCATTGCCATCAGCGAAACAGTGCGCGACCGCATCCGAGAATGTTACGGTCGAGACAGCACTGTGATTTATCCTCCGGTCGATACCGAATTCTTCACCCCGACTGACTCGCCCCGAGAAGTGTTCTACTTGTGCGTCTCGGCCTTGGCCCCTTACAAGCGGATCGATCTGGCGATCCAGGCGTGCCGCCGTCTCAAGAGGAGGCTCGTGGTCATCGGTACCGGACAGGATGAAAAATGGTTGCGCTCCCTCGCCGGGCAGTCTGTTCAAATGCTCGGTTGGCAACCAGATGAAGTGATTCGCGATCATTACCGTCGTTGTCGGGCGTTGCTCTTTCCAGGAGAGGAAGATTTTGGCATCGTCCCCGTCGAGGCGCAAGCCTGCGGCACTCCGGTCATCGCCTACGGGAAAGGCGGAGCGACGGAGACTGTCGTGGAGCCTGGGGCGTTCTTCGAGGAGCAAACCGTCGAATCACTGTGCGACGCGATCCGAGAGTTCGAGCAAAAGGGGATTTCCAGCAGTCCACGGCTTCGTGAGCATGCCGAACGCTTCAGCCAAGAGCGCTACGAGCGGCAGATGGTCAAGTTCTTGAGTCAGGTCCTTCAAAATCAAAGGCCCAGGAACCAGAGTTCCCGGGCCGAAACGCCTCTCCAACCTCTCGCGAGCTAAGCAGGTGTTACCCTCAGCGAGATGGGTCGCCCTCGATTAACGACGGAGTAAGCCGCGGCGAGCGGAAGTGCAGCAGACTTGAACCGCGCACGGATCGCTCGTCCCACATCCCCCCGTTGTCACGACCTGACCACAGCATCCTTCCTGTTGGTTGCCACAGCACGGATTGACCGGTACCTGAATCTGCTTTTGCACCGGGACCGTGATGCACTCGCGGACGGTTCGATTCACCGTTTCGGTGACCCATTCGCAAACCACTCGTTGCCGCTGCTCCGTTCGAGTTTCCATCTTGCAGCTGACGACCTCGACGTTGATCGTTTCGGGCACTTGCACCCTCTCGTAGATCGTCTGCATCACCTGCTTCTGTACCGGTTCGCACTTCACGACATTGACGGTCACTTGCCGTTGCTGCGGCACACACTCCGTCACCGTCCGGGTGCCCTGCTTCTGCACCGGCACGCAGCGAACGACCGAAACCATGACCTGCTTCGTTTCCGGCACGCATTCCTGAACCGTCTGCATGATCTGCTTTTGCACCGGCACGCAGGTCACCTCGTTGACGGTCACGTCCTGG
>CAKZUU010000473.1 GCA_937922175.1 uncultured Gemmataceae bacterium | reverse complement strand
GTTTCGTCCATGCTGTTGGTATGCAGGCTTTGGCACCCCCCCAAAACGGCCGCGAGCGCTTGATACGCGACCCGAATCAGATTGACTTCCGGCTGTTTGTCCTGCAAGGTGCAACCCGCGGTCTGCGCGTGGAAGCGAAGTCTCCACGATGCCTCGTTCTGCGCCCCGTATCGATACCGCAGGGTTTCCGCCCAGAGGGCCCGAGCGGCCCGATACTTGGCGATTTCCTCGAAAATATCGTTGTGAGCATTGAAGAAGAAGCTCAGCCGCGGGGCAAACGAATCGACGTTCATCCCCCGCTCCAGACAGACATCGACGTAATGGAAACCATCGGCCAAAGTGAAGGCCAATTCCTGAACGGCCGTCGAGCCGGCCTCGCGGATGTGGTATCCGCTGATCGAGACGGGATTCCATTGCGGGACCTGCCGACTGCAAAACTCGATCACATCGCACACCAGCCGAACGGAAGGCTCAGGCGGGAAAACGAACTCGTTTTGAGCATGGAACTCTTTGAGGATGTCGTTCTGGATCGTGCCTCGAAGCTTCTTCCAGTCGATCCCTCGATCTTGAGCATTGGCCAGGTAAAACGCCATGATGATGATCGCCGGCGCATTGATCGTCATCGACACAGATACATTTGCCAGGTCGATCCCATCGTACAAATCCCGGAGATCATCAAGCGTATCAACGGCGACTCCCAACCGTCCCACTTCCCCGTGCGACCGGGGGTCATCACTATCCAATCCCATGAGGGTGGGCAAATCGAAGGCGGTACTTAAGCCGGTCTGCCCTTGCTTCAGTAAGAATTTGAAACGTTGATTGGTCTGTTGAGGCGTGCCAAAGCCCGCGAACTGCCTCATCGTCCACAATCGGCTGCGATACATAGTGGCGTGCACCCCGCGGACAAAGGGGTACTGCCCGGGGAAGCCCAACTCACTGTCGGGATCAAATTCCCCCAAGGTCTCCGCCGTGTACAGCGGCTCGATGGTCACACCGCTCACGGTCGTCGTCGGTAGCGTGGGCTTGGGGGCTTGTGCCAGCTCACGTTCAAAACGCTCTCGGGCAGCCTGATCTGTCACGGTCGCCATTGGATCGCTCCTGACTCGGCCCAACCTGACGGGTGGTTCGGGGCATCCGGCGAAAACAGCGAGGTGCGAGACCAACCCAACTCATCACCGGTTTTGCCGTTATTGCCCACCGTCCCAGTATACAATCCCGGAAGTCAAACCCAAACGTTGCGCGGAGCGCGGCGGATGAAAACTTCAAAAAAAATGGAAAATTGTCTGGACATCGACCCCTTCGGAGTGTGTAATTGTCGGCATTATCGCATTTTTCGGCCGATCGGCTCTGGTGATCGGGTCGGGGTGCTAGATCGGAGTCGTCGGCGCCGCTCGGGACGACGGCGTGTGCGGATCGTTCACCCGAGAAATGATTCAGCAGTTGATCAGGTAGCGTCCACCATCTGACGGAGCTTTGCTCGTCATCGGGATCGATCGAGGTGAGGGGACAGCGATGAAGAAGAACCGGCGAGGGGGTCGGGGAAAACAGGAGAATCGGAGCCGACCCGAGCTTCGATTGGAGTCGTTGGAGGATCGCAGCGTTCCCAGTGCCACGTCATTGTCTTCTTATGATCCGAGTCGAATCGTCGTGGGTTACCGCACCGACCATGGCGTTGATATTCAGACGGTGATGTTAGGGGCTGGGATTTCTGCAACGGAAGCGATTGCTCGGTTGCGGAACGATGCCCGAGTGGCCTTCGCCGAACACGACTACACCGTCAGCATCTCAGTCGTTCCCAACGACCCGAGTTTCGGTTCGCTTTGGGGCCTCCACAATACGGGCCAATCCGGCGGGACAGTCGATGCCGACATCGACGCTCCCGAGGCGTGGGACATCTCGGTTGGGAGCTTGCAGACGGTCGTCGCCGTCATCGATACGGGCATCGATTATCGGCATCCCGACCTTTATCGCAACATTTGGATCAACCAACAGGAGATTCCCGCTGCAATTCGAAATAACCTCGTCGATGTTGACCAGGACGGTCTGATCACCTTCTGGGATTTGAATCATGCCGCGAATTCGGGCAAGGTGAATGACTGGAATGGCAACGGCTACATCGATGCCGGCGACATTTTGCACAATTCGAGCGGTTGGGAAGACGGCGTCGATAACGACGGGAACGGCTACGTCGACGACCTGATCGGCTGGGACTGGGTCAACAACGACAATGACCCCCTCGACGATCACAACCACGGGACGCACGTTGCGGGAACGATCGGGGCGACCGGTGACAACGGAGTCGGTGTCGTCGGAGTGAATTGGAAGGTTCAGATGGTCCCGTTGAAGTTCCTCTCCGCCACCGGTTCTGGCTCGACGAGCAACGCGATTAAGGCCGTCAATTACATGGTCGGCAAAAACATCCTGATCTCCAACAATTCATGGGGCGGCGGTGGCTACAGTTCGGGTCTATACAACGCCATCAACTCGGCACGAACCATCGGACACATTTTCGTCGCCGCGGCGGGGAACAGCAGCAGCAACAACGACACAGCTTCCTTTTACCCGGCCAACTACAACTTGGACAACATCATCAGCGTCGCCGCGACCACTCGGAATGACACGTTGGCGAGCTTCTCGAACTACGGAGCCAACACCGTCGATTTGGGGGCTCCGGGAGCCTCGATCTTGAGCACGGTTCGGAATGGCGGCTACTCGACCTTCAGCGGGACGTCGATGGCCACCCCGCATGTCGCCGGTGCCGTGGCTCTCGTGCGAAGCGGCAACCCCGACATGTCCTACAACGATGTCATCCAGCGCATCCTTCAAAGCGTCGATCCGCTCCCCGCTCTGAACGGCATCACCGTGTCCGGTGGTCGGCTGAACCTCTTCAACGCCATCTATGAGCCTCCTCCTCCGACTGATTTAGATGGGCCGCGAGTTACTTCGGCCGAACCCGATGCGTCGGGCAGCGGTTCCGTTTCCGCGGTCCGAGTCACCTTCAATGAAGCGATTGACGGTAGCTCATTCGGTCCCTCCGATGTGATCCTGAAGGCACCGAATGGCTCCTCCATCGCGGTGACGGACGTGGTGGAGGTGGCTGGCTCCGGGGGAACTCAGTTCGACATTCTCTTCGAGTCGCAATCGGTGCCGGGAACGTACACCTTTACGGTTGGACCGAACATCAACGATCTGGCCGGCAATGCCATGGATCAAGACCAGGATGGGATCCTCGGTGAACCTGTTGACGATCAATTCACTGGAAATTTCTCAATCTCCTCAATTGTCACGTACACCAACAATACGCGAAAATCCATCCCCGACCGGTCGACCGTCGATTCCACGATTGTGATCGATGAGAATTTCACCATCGCGGACCTGAACGTTCAAGTCAACATCACCCATCCCTACGTGAGCGATCTGATCATCTACCTCATCGGACCGGATGGCACGATCGCGATGCTGTTCAATCGGCGGGGTGGTTCAGGAGATAACCTGGAAGGCACGATATTCGACGACGAAGCCACGGAACGGATTCGGAACGGGCGAGCGCCTTTCGCCGGCTCGTATAAACCCGAAGTCGCTCTGACGGCCTTCGACGGGAAAACCACGAAAGGAACCTGGCGGCTGCGCGTCCGAGATGCAGCCCGGTACGACGTCGGAACGCTCGATTCGTGGTCGTTGATCATCGACCGGTCGTCGGGGCCCGCTGGAGGTGTCGTCGCCAGACCAATACCTTCACGACCGATCCCGAGACCGATCCCACAGCCGATTCGACTCTTGGCGTCGCCCGACACCATTTCGTCGCCTTCTTCAGCCGCCGTTGCCCAAACGACGGTTCCGCCGACCCGGACTCGGATGAGCCCGAATCTCGCCGTCCGACTAGGTTCGCGCTTGCCTGTGGTGATGCCGCCGCGATCCCTACCG
>CAKZUU010000472.1 GCA_937922175.1 uncultured Gemmataceae bacterium | reverse complement strand
CGGCGGGTATCGCCTCGGAGATTCGCCCGTGACCATCGGGGAGTTGCCCAAGCCGTTCGGGATGGTTGGGCGGATGCCGGCGTTTGCCATCGCCTGGTCAGCGAGGAAGCCGGGCTTCAATTTCTCGGCATTCGATGGGAGTTTTTCGATTGGTGTTTTCCGGAAGCGCTCCGCGACGATCCTCGGATCGGGGCCTTAATCGACACAGTGCGTTCGTCCAGCTACCGCCGTTGGCTCGGCGATTTGCCGGGATACGACACGCGACTCAGCGGTGACATCCAGATGATCGCAACACGTCTCGCGTCGGGGCTTTGAAAATGGGGCATCGAGATTCCCAAGTGGCTATCGCGAAAACGATCTTGGCCTTGGGGCTGGCGATCGTCAGCGCTGGCTGCGCGGCGCGGTCTGAACCGCCGCGACGGGTCGTCCTGGTGGCCGCTGCTGCCGACCTCAAATTCGCTCTCGAAGACATTCTGGAGGAGTTTCGTTGCCTTCACCCCGACATCCACGTCGAGGTGAGTTACGGTTCGTCGGGAACCCTCTACGCTCAGCTCGTGCACCAAGCGCCTTTCGATTTGTTTCTGTCGGCGGACATGACATACCCACGCCGGCTCGTGAACGAAGGGCGGGCGCTGGTAGAAACAGAGTTTTTGTATGCGGGAGGGCAGATCGTTCTCTGGGTCCGCTCCAGCTCGGAACTGGATGTCGAATCGCTTGGAGAGCAGGTACTCCTCGACCCCTCGGTACGGAAGATCGCGATGGCGAACCCACGACATGCTCCTTATGGTCGTGCTGCCGAGGCCGCTCTGAAATCGCTGGGTGTTTATGACCGGGTGAAAGACCGGCTCACCTTCGGCGATAACGTGGCACAGGTGGCCCAATTCGTGGAATCCGGGGTCGCGGATATCGGCATCATCGCTTTGTCGCTGGCTCTGGCGCCTTCGATGCAAAGCAAGGGTAAGTTTTGGTTCATCCCACGGGAGGCGTATCCTCCGATCGAGCAGGGCGGCGTGATTCTCCGTCACGCAAAGGACCGAGAAGCAGCCGAACTCGTTCGCGCTTTCTTGATGGATCGCCCCGCTCGAGCCATTCTCCAGCGATATGGATTTCTTCGACCGGGTGAATGACGGTGGACTGGTCTGCGGCTTGGTTAACCTTTCGTTTGGCTTTTTGGACGACGGCGGTTCTTCTCGTCCTCGGCGTACCCTTGGCGTGGTGGTTGGTTCAAGCTCGATTTCGAGGCAAGTCGGTGATTGAGGGGCTGATCGCGCTGCCGTTGATTTTGCCACCGACCGTCTTGGGGTTTTACATCTTGTCGGCGCTGGGACCGAACAGTGTTCTGGGTCGGCAATACCAAATGATCGTCGGATCCCCACTCCCGTTCACGTTTGCGGGGATTTTGGTCGGCTCGGTACTTTTTAATGTGCCGTTCGCGTGTCGTCCGTTCATGGCAGCGTTTGAAGGGGTGGATCGGCGGTTGATCGAGGCTTCGTGGTGTTTGGGAGTGTCGCGAATTGGGACATTCTTCCGCGTGGTTCTACCTCTTACGTGGCCGGGTATTCTGGCCGGGATGGTTCTGACGTTTGCTCACACGGTTGGGGAGTTCGGCGTGGTGTTGATGCTGGGAGGAAACATTCCCGGCCGGACGCGCACCCTCTCAATCGCAGTGTACGATCAGGTGCAGGCTTTGGACTACGAAGCGGCGGCGCGAACTTCTCTCGTGTTGGTGCTCATTTCCTTCACTGCTCTCTGGGCCGCCTCTCGACTGCAACGATGGGCGGTATCTGCATGACACGTGCCTTGGTAGCCCAATTCGTGAAACGGCTGAATTCGATGATGTCGCTGGCGATCGAGTTGTGCGTGCCCGCGGATCGATTCAAGACAACAGTTTTGTTTGGTCCGAGCGGCTGCGGCAAAACCATGACCCTGCGCTGTCTGGCGGGCTTGGAACGACCCGACGAAGGCATGATTCGGCACGGCGACGAGGTCTGGTTCGACGCAGATCGTCGGCGGAATCAAAGCCCGCAAACGCGCGACATCGGCTATTTGTTTCAAGAGGACGCTCTATTTCCCCATCTGACGGTGACGGCGAACATCGGTTTTGGATTGAGCCGATACCCCGGCCGAGAACGTGAGTACCGAGTCGCTCATATGATGGAACTCCTCGGGCTGACTCATCTGGCAAAGAGGTATCCCCGAGAAATTTCCGGCGGCGAGAAGCAGCGAGTGGCCCTGGCCCGGACCCTGGTCCGAAAGCCCAGGTTGCTCTTGTTGGATGAACCATTCTCCGCCGTCGATGCTCCCACGCGCGACCGTCTCCGTGCTGAACTGCCCGATTGGTTGTCCGCGTTCAGCATTCCCGTGATTTTGGTGACCCACGATCGCGAGGAGGCCGTCGAAATGGCAGACCATCTGCTCGTGATGCATGACGGTCGCATCATTTGCAGTGGTGCGCCGGAAGACGTTTTCCTTCGACCGACAAGCCTCGAAGTCGCGCGTATCCTCGGTGTGGAAACGATCGTCGTGGGCGACGTCATCGAATGTCGGGGAAATCTCGCCACCCTCGCGATCGGGCCGGTTCGATTGCACAGCTCGGTCTCGACTTCGCTAACATCTCGTCGGGTGCATATCGGGATTCGGGCCGATTCGATCGTGTTGGCGCCGGGTCCCGTTGCCGGGGTGAATCATTTGAGCGCCCGAATCGTGCGATTCCATCTCGAGGGCGCGACGGTTCGAATTGAGGCAGACTGCGGTTTTCCTCTCGTGGCTCGACTCTCGGTGCGTGAGTGGCGACGGCTGGGCTTGAGTGTCGGCAGCACACTGCCCATCGAAATCGACCCGGATGACGTCTGCATCCTGCCATCGTGCGTGGATGAGAACGGATCGCGGAATCGATCGGGCACATCGTCCGAGGAACCACCAAAATCAGGGAAAGAGACGACAAGGAGGCAAGTTGATCAATGACCTTGCCCCGATTCCGACACCGGAGTATGCTCGCTCGGCCATGAAGTTGCTGGTGTCGAACGTGTCGATGTCCGACGTCGGGTTTCGTCAACGTCCCGGTTGGGGAATCGTGCTGCTTGGGTTGGTGGGATGGCAAACCCTGACGACTCTGAGCTTGTTTGACGCCGATCGCTCGGGACGGTCGTTGCTGGATGATCGCCCGATTTTGAACGGGATGCATCCCTTGCACTGGTATCACGCCGTGTTGGGGGGGAGGTCGTGGCGAGAGGGGGGATTCGGTTCGTGCTATGATCCGTCCTTTCAAGCGGGCTATCCGAAGACGCCGGTGTTTGATGCCGGGAGCCGGCCCGGGGAGTTGTTCGTTCTGTTGGGAGGCGAGCAGGCAGCGTCTTATAAAGTCGGGCTGGCGTGTTGTTGCTTGATGGTTCCCATCGTTTTTGCGGTGGCAGCGCGTTGGTTGGGGTGTGGGCCAGGGACCGCTTGTTTGACGGCGGCGTTTGCCATCCTGTGGTGGTGGAGTGGTCCTGTCCAGAGGCTGTTGGAAGAGGGGCACACGGATTGGCTTTGGGCCGGGATGGCTCTGGTGGCTCATACCGCCTTGACGATTCGCTTTCACCTGACGGCATCATGGGCGGACTGGTTGGGATTGTTGCTCACGGCCGCTGTGGGTTGGTTCTCACACCCGATTGTCTGGTTGGGGTTCGGCTTACTATTTGTGCCGTTCTTCGTGATCGTGGCGACGGGGCACTCGGTTTTATGGAGTCTGGCCCTTTGGGGCGCCTGGGGGTTGGGCGTCGGAGTCAATCTGCCGTGGCTGATGGATTGGTGGCGACATTGTTGGATCCAGGTGCCGCTACCTCTGGATCCCGCGTCTACCCTGCAAGTCAGCTTCACCCAATGGTTGACTCGGCAGGTCGGCGCCGACGGCGCGGATCGGGGCCTGGCCGCCTTTCTCCTCGGACTTGGTCTGTGGGGAAATCTGGCGTGGATCATCCGCCGACGCTGGTCGACGGGTGGGATGTTTGCGGCGACGGCTCTTCTGCTCCCCGCCTTGTCATTGGGATCGGCCTTTTGGCAACCGTTCGAAGCGATTGGCCTATCCAAATTGCTGGTGCTCGCGGGCTTCTTCGCCGTCATCCCTTGTGCCTCCGGTCTGAGCGACCTCGCCAACTTCCTCGGGAGGATGACGAGGCATCCGGTTCGAGGTGCTGCCTTGGTCTTCACGGCGATGGCGGTCCTCGTCGTCGCTTTTGACGGCGACGTGCAGACGATCGTTCAGCGAGCGCGGCAAGCTCGACCGTGGCATATCGGGCTCAATCGAGACCAACATCGGCTCGTCGCGACGCTCAGGGCGGCCACACGCCCGGAAGCTCGCATCCTTTGGGAAGAGCGGCCGGAGCACCCGACTCCGAACTGGTCCGCCCTGCTGCCGCTGTATACGGAACGAGCGTTTGTCGGCGGGCTGGATTCGCATGCGCGAGTCGATCATGCGCATGCGCGACTGACATCGACGGAGTTGGCAGGCCGGCCGTTGGATGACTGGACCGACTCCGAGTTGAGCGACTTTTGCGAACGATACAACATCGGCTACATCGTTTGCTGGTCGCCGAAGCCCCTTCAACGCTTCCGCAATTGGTCCTCCGTTTCGCCCATGGTGCCGGTGCGCGATTGGGGCGAGGGCTGGCTGATGGAGGTTCGCCGACTTCCCAGTTTCATTCTGAAAGGGAAAGCTCGAGTGGTTCAGATAGATGCCCGACGGATCGCGCTGGCGGAAGTCGAGCCGGAGGACGGGGTCTTGGTTCTGAGCCTGCATTATCAAGACGGATTTCGCATCACCCCGAACGATATTGTGGCGGAGCGAGAACCTGACCCGGATGACCCGATTCCGCGTTTGCGGCTGCGGATTCCACGCCCGACATTGCGGGTGATGCTCACATGGGGTCGCCCTTGACGAGGATACCCGGCGGTTGGAGAGCCCAAAGAAGGCATTATTCCACCGGGGCGTCTTGGTCAACCAACCGCTCGATCGCCTCGGCCAGGACTCGGCTGATGAGAAGCGTGTTGATCATTTTTTCTTCGCGGCAGCAGCGGTGGATCAGGGCCGCTCGATCCTGACTCTGAGCGACGATGATGACGCCGGGTCCGTGACCGGCCCGACGAGCGCAGTTGACCAGATGCTCTTGTTTCACTCCGGTCCAACGTTGATTCAGTTGTTGGACTTTGCGGACGAACCGGGCTTTGGCATTTTTCCGGGGGATGAGAATGCCGCTCACATCACCCACCACAGAGCTTAACTCATCCGGAGTCAGATCACCCAGGGCCAGACGCTCTCTGAGAAAGACGCCGGGATAACGTTCGCCGGGCAC
>CAKZUU010000471.1 GCA_937922175.1 uncultured Gemmataceae bacterium | reverse complement strand
ACATAAAGTAGATGCTCTCGCTCATGTCAAGTCCATCTCAATAAATCGCGAAGAGCTCTTTGATTCGTTCAGTAAGGTGTATTCGTCATCGTCAGATGATGGGAAGCAGCAGACGTTCATGGGCTGGAAGAGAACAGCAGCAGGCATGGGAAAGGGGGTCGGTATGTCGGAGCGCATGTCGGCTAAATCAAAAGGGACTGTCCGAACAAAAAGCGTCATGTCACTGGGTAAATAGAAGAGAAGAGTCATCCAATTGATCCGTGGCTCAGATTGTTCGTGGCGCTCGTCGAAGGCGGCGGGGCATCGCAGAGAAGAAGCGCGTAAATGGGTCTGAGGAGCCGGTCAGCATAAATCACGTCGAGTAACACGGCAAGAGCTCCGTCCAAAGGGAAGGAACAGGGACTGGCAGGCGCAAGCCGTGTCCAACTCTTCCAATCGTTGCCAAGTCGGTGTGCTCATGGCAGTGGTCTGTTCGCGCGAACCCTGGTCATCAGTCGGGCGTACAATAAAGTAAAACACTGTCATACGTAGAGGGTTGGTCGATTGGTTGTGGCGTGGGCATGCCGCGACGGGAGCAACAAGCCGGGTGGGGGTTGACGTCGAGGATCGTTGAGGCTGTTGATCGCGAGAAATCGCGCCGGTTGGGTGTGACGGTGGTGGCATTTCAGACGCATCGCAGCACGGGGTTGGAGTAGGAGTGGTGGCCGCTGGGGTCGAAGAAGGAGAGGAACGACGCATGAGAAGCAAGCGCGACACGTTCGACGTCGTGATCGTCGGGGCGGGGCCTGCGGGGTTGGGATGCGCGTATGCGTTGACACATGCCGCGGTTGACAATGTCGTGGTTCTTGAGCGTGACAAAGCCGGAGCGTCGTTCGATCGTTGGCCGGCTGAAATGCGATTCATCACTCCGTCCTTCAATTCTAATCAGTTCGGCTGTCTTGACCTAAATTCATTTGGCTTGCGAATCTCGCCGGCGTTTACCATCGGTCAAGAACATCCGACAGGGCGAAAGTATGCGGAGATGCTTCGGGGTTTTGCTAACTTTTTGCAGTTGCCCGTCCGAGCGGGAGTCGATGTTCGCCGCGTCGAGGCGTTGGGGAATGGGGGGTTTCAACTGCATACGACGGCTGGTGAGTTCCGGGCAAAATTTGTGATTTGGGCGGCGGGTGAGTTTCAGTACCCCAAGCGGGGGGGCTTTCCCGGCGCGGAGCACGCTATTCACAACTCGATGATCCGCTCGTATCGGCAGTGGGAGGGTGACGACTTCATCATCGTCGGTGGTTACGAGAGTGGGATTGACGCAGCCATTGGTTTGGCGGCCTGCGGTAAACGGGTTCGCGTTTTCGATTGGGAGGCTCCTTGGGAGAGGACGGACAGTGATCCGAGTACGAGCCTGTCAACCTTTACCATCGAGCGATTGAAACTTGCCCTCGAGACAGGCCGAATCGAGTTGATCGGTCACAGCCCAGTGGTCGAGATTCGCCCGCGGAGAGGAAAGCGAGCCGGGTTTGAAGTTCTGACGGCCGACGGCGGCGCGTACTCGACGCCGGTCGCACCGATCCTGGCGACTGGGTTTGAAACCAGTTTGGTTCTGGTCCGCGACTTGTTCGACTGGGAGAGCGGGCGAGTCAAGTTGACGGAGCAGGATGAGTCGACCAAAACTCCCGGGTTCTTTTTGGTTGGTCCGCAGGTGTGGCATGATCAAGTCATTTTTTGCTTTATTTACAAGTTTCGCCAGCGGTTCGCCGTCGTTGTCGATTCGATTGCCCGACGATTGGGCCGCGATACGACAGAATTTGTGACGACGTATCGTAGCAGAGGCATGTTCTTGGACGACCTCTCCTGCTGCAAGGAGGCGTGCGAGTCATGCTAAGTGCTGCCCCGGGAGTTCGCCGCGTCTTCCTCATTGGGAAAGAAAATGTCGGCAAATCATCATTGGTTCGGGCGCTCACCGGGCGGTCGGCTTCGTTCGGGAATGACCCGAGCATGACAACTCGACTCGCGACGTGGACAACCAAGTTGGCTCCTCTAGGATACGTGTGTGACAGGTTCATCTCGCCACGTGCGGGGTGATAAAAAGGGAAGCCGGTGCAAATCCGGCGCAGGGCCGCTGCTGTGATCGGCCAGAGTTTCGGGCCATTTTTGCCACTGTGAAACAAATCACGGGAAGGCCGCCCGATCTCGTGACGAGCCGTCAGCCAGAAGACCTGCCTGTTGAACAACGTCTCGGCGCCTCGGACCCAGGCGACCGGATTGACCGGTGTTTGGCGTCGTCACGCATCCTCCGTCGATCGGTCTCCGGAGATCCACAGGCGCCTTTTTGCATTTACGGGCGAAGAGGAGTTGGCCTGTGCTCACGAATCAGACCCAATCGCGATGGGGACGTCTGCTGGCGTTATTGACCATCATTGTCGCTGCTGCTGTCGCTCGTCTGATCCCGCATCCTCCGAACTTTACCCCGATTGGTGCGATGGCCCTGTTCGGAGGGGCGTGCCTGGCTGACCGGCGGCTGGCGTTCATCCTCCCACTCGGAGCGCTGTTCTTGAGCGATTTGTTCCTCGGATTGCACGTGCTGATTCCCGTGGTTTACGGCAGTTTCGCGCTGAATGTCGTTCTCGGGCGATGGCTGCGACTGCGACGAACGATCGTCAACACCGCCGCTGTTACTGTCCTCGGATCTGTCCAATTTTTCCTCGTCACCAATTTTGCGTGTTGGCTTCTCTGGTATCCTCAGAACGTCGAGGGATTGGTGGCCTGCTATGTGGCGGCCCTTCCGTTTTTTCAAAACACTCTGTTGGGTGACGCGGTGTTCGCCACCGCTTTGTTCGGTACCTTGTTGTTGGCCGAGCGTGTGTTCCCCGCTCTTCGCGAGTCACCCTCGGTGTCCCTCGCTGCTTAGACCCAAGGGGAATCGATGCGAATTGTGTCATTGTTGCCCAGCGCGACGGAAATCATTTGCGAACTTGGTCTGGGCGATGACTTGATCGGCGTGACTCACGAATGTGATTACCCGCCGTTTGTCGCTGCTTTGCCAAAGGTGACACGCACGCTGATTCCGCAGGATGCCAGCAGTCGCCAGATCGACGCTTTGGTGCGACAACGGCTCGAAACGCAGCGCGCGTTGTACACTCTCGACCTACCGACCCTCGAGCGCTTGGCCCCAGAATTGATCGTTACCCAGGCGCTTTGCGACGTGTGTGCGGTGGCCGAGGCCGAGGTCACAGCGGCGGCCTGCTCGCTGCCTGGTCGGCCCAAAGTGGTCAACCTGGAACCGATGAGCTTGACCGACGTTTTCCACTGTCTGCGGCTCGTCGGCGAGGCTGCAGAGGTGCCCGGACGGGCGGGCGAAGCAATCGCTCGCTTGCAGTGCCGCGTGCGAGTCGTCGAGGAAAGATCACAAAGGATTGCCCAACGGCCTAGAGTGGTGCTGCTGGAGTGGATCGACCCCCCGTTCTGTTCCGGGCACTGGTCACCGGAATTGGTTCGACTTGCGGGCGGCATCGAGATGGTGGGACGTGAGGGGCAACCATCGCGGACGACTGCATGGGACGAAATTCGGCAGGCCGATCCGGAGGTGTTGGTGATCGCCTGCTGCGGCTTTCCCCTGGAACGGACTCGACGCGACCTGCCGATCCTCGCGAGCTACCCAGGTTTTGCAGATTTGGCTTGTGTCCGTCACGGACGGGTTTATCTGGTGGACGGTAACGCTTATTTCAGTCGCCCGGGGCCGCGTCTGGTGGACAGCTTGGAGATTCTCGCCCACGCTTTACACCCGGATCTTCATCCACTACCTCCGGGTCAAATGCCGGCGCGTCAGCTCACTGCTGCCGAACTTACCGCCAAAGAGGTGGCGACGGTATGAAGCCCAAGGCGCTGTTGTCGTGGAGTTCGGGGAAGGACTCGGCTTGGGCACTTCACGTGTTACGGCAACGAGGCGAAGTCGAAGTCGTTGGGCTGATGACGACCGTGAACGAAGCGTTCGGCCGGGTGGCAATGCATGGGGTCCGAGCAGAACTGGTGCATGTTCAGGCAGAAGCGGTTGGCCTGCCGATTTGGATCGTCCCTCTGCCTTGGCCCTGCTCGAACTTTGAATACGAAACTCGCCTGCACGCCGTGCTCATCAGGGCACGCGAAGCCGGTATCACGGCGTTGGCCTTTGGCGATCTTTTCCTTGACGACATTCGCGACTATCGAGTGAGACAATTGGCCAAGACCGGAATCGATGCCTTATTTCCAATTTGGGGGACGCCAAAAGACACTCCCGCCCTGGCTAAAGCGATGATTAATGCAGGGCTGCGAGCGACTTTGACATGTATCGACTCTCGACGTTTATCGCCGGTTTTCGCGGGGCGAGATTTCGACCTGGGTTTGTTGACAGACTTACCCTCCTCGGTTGATCCGTGCGGTGAGCGAGGCGAGTTCCACACCTTTTGTTATGCCGGTCCAATGTTTGCTCGTCCGATCCCGATTCAGGTGAACGGCGTCGTCGAGCGAGACGAATTCGTGTTTGCCGATGTGATTCCACGCCGGGAGAATAGTCAAAGAGAGCCCGAATCCGAAACGGATTGGGGGAATAACAAAGGCCCCGGGCGGGGATGTCGCTTTTGACCGCCGGGTATTACCCGAGGCGTGGCCACCGCCGATGCAAAACAGGTTGTCAACTCGTTCTCGCCGCTGCCGACGCGAATCCCTCAAAGAATCGGGTGCGAGGTTGTTTGTTGTCGCCCATCCGCGAACCGTTCGGCATCACCCACCTTTTTGCGACCCGATTCAACGGGTTAGCATGACCATCGTCGTGCGGGGATAGGTCCGCACCATTGACCGGGAGACCGACACGAAGATACGCCTCGATATCATGTACTTGGCATTGATGGTCGTGGCTGTGACCTGATTGATGTATGGTGCGACGAAATTTTCACAACCGATCGGGTCACTGGTGATCGGAGCATTTCGATTTGGCGAAAGTTGGCCTGTGGTCGTCCCGTGTCGTGCTCGGCGTGGTCCGCGATGGTGGAGTCGAATCGATGCGTGTCATCGTGATCGGGTCGGGAATCGGCGGATTGTGCTGTGCAATAGCGCTCCGGAAGATTGGTCTTGAGGTCACGCTCTACGAGCGAGCGCCGGAACTCCGTGAAGTCGGTGCGGGAATCATGATTTGGGCGAACGGGATGCATGCGTTGGATGCTCTGGGAGTCGGCGAGTCGGTTCGCAACATCGTACTGCCAGCGCGTCGGGTAACGTTGGCCGTGGAGGACGGCCGGCGATTGCAAATGACCGCCGATGCGAGGAGTTTCGAGCAGAAGTTGGGTTACCGCCCCTTCGTCGGGTTGATGCATCGGGCGGAACTGGTGCAAACGTTAGCGGCCCAACTCGCCCCGGGAGTCGCCGTTTATGGTTACGAATGCGTCGGGGTCGAGCCTCGCGGAA
>CAKZUU010000470.1 GCA_937922175.1 uncultured Gemmataceae bacterium | reverse complement strand
GATTTGGCATTCGAGATGTTGGACCGTCTCGACCCGACGGCGCGACAACGGCTGCTCCCGGCGATGCTCGATGATCCCAGTGCGCGGATCCGTCGCGAGGCCATCGAGTGGGCGTTGCGATCGTCCCCGGACACCGATCGATTGGTCGAGCTGTTCCACCTGTCGCGAGATGTCGATCAGGTCGAACGGATCGCCAAGGAATTAAAGGCTGTCGGTCGCGAGCCCGATGTGATTCAACATCTGGGGCTGATTGATCGCTGGCAGATCGCGGGACCATTCGACAATTCGGGTTTGAGAGGCTACGCGGAACCGCTTCCGGCAAAGATCAGTTGGCACGATTACGTCACGAGCCATCCGCGGGCCGTCGTGAATCTTTACCAGGCGTTGGGCCTCAAGCGGGGTCTGGATCCGCAGACCCGGACGAAGCCGGCCGTCTATGCTCTGGTTCGGACAGAGGTGGAGTCGTCGTCGGAACGACCGGTTGAGATTCGGGCTGCCTCACCCAACGCCATCCGGATCTGGCTGAACGGGGAAGAGATTTTCGCGCGAGAAGAATACCATCATGGGACGAAGCTGGATCAGCACGTGGGCCGAGGCGTTCTGCGGGCCGGTCGGAACGAGATCGTGGCGAAATTGTGTCAGGACGATCGGACGTATGAATGGACGCTCGATTGGCAGTTTCAGATCCGTCTCTGTGATGCGATCGGTGGAGCCGTGCCCGTGAAACTATTGACGGCCCCCGATGCCGAGGCCGACAAACCGGTCAATGTGTCCAAGGAGCCAAGCCGATGACCCGCGGAGCCGTTTTGAGCCTGACTTTCGTGCTGGGATCCGCCGCTTCGATCAACGCTGGCGACTGGCCGCAGTTCCGCGGCCCGGGCGGACTCGCAGTCGCCGATGACGCCCGTTTCCCGACCCGTTGGACTCTTTCTGCCGACAAGCGCGAGAATATTCGGTGGACGGCCGACCTTCCCGGACGCGGATTGTCCAGCGTGGTCGTGGCGAACGGCCGCGCTTACGTTACCGCTTGTGACGGTCCCCATCAGGTGCAGCTCATCACCTTGTGTTTCGACGCGCGCACGGGCAAGAAACTCTGGCAGCGCAGCATCCTCGCTACGGGGAGCACCAACTGCCATCCCAAAACCAGTATGGCCGCTCCGACGCCTGCTACCGACGGCCAGCATGTCTACGCCCTGTTCGCCACCGCCGACCTGGTCGCCTACGATCGCGACGGCAACCTGCTCTGGTATCGCTCCTTGACCGGCGATTATCCTTCGATCACGAACCAGGTCGGGATGGCCTCGTCGCCGATCTATGCCAAGGGCCGCGTCATTGTCCCGATGGACAACTCAGGTGAGTCGTTTCTCGCGGCTGTCGATGCTCAGACAGGCAAGAATGTGTGGCGGATCGATCGTCCGCGCGACATCAATTGGGTCACGCCCTTGCTTCGAGGTGACGAAATTATTTTCCAAAACCCGGAGGAGCTCGTGGCTTACGATGTCGCCACCGGCGAGCGTCGCTGGAGTCTCGCGGAGGGACGACGAAGCGAAATCCCCTCACCCATCCTGGGGGCCCATGGCGAGATTCTCAGCCCCGGCTCGGAATTGATCGCCGTCCAACCCGGTGCTCCCGGAGAAACACCGCAAATTCGCTGGAAGTCGAGTCGGCTGCGGGGAGCGGCTCATCCGACGCCGTTGTTCTACCAAAATCGCGTCTTTGCCCTGAACAGCAGCTTTGTGCTCCAATGTGGTGATGCGACCACCGGCAAGCATCTGTGGGACCTGCGCATCAAAGGCCCGGTATCGGCCTCGCCGGTCGCGGCCAATGGCCGAATTTATGTCGTCAATGAACAGGGCCAAACGTTTGTCATTCGTTTCGACGACCGCGAAGGGACGATCGAGGCAACCAACAGTGTCGGCGAGGAGATCCTCGCCACACCGGCCTTTTCTGAGGGCAGCATCTTCCTGCGGTCGGACAAGAAACTGATTTGCATCGGCACCGGCGAAGGCAACTGAGCGAGGAGTGATCGAGTCAGGGCACGATCCGTGTGCCGAGAACCTCCAGGAAGCGGCGGAGCCACAGGGGATGCGCGGGCCAGGCCGGGGCCGTCACGAGATTGCCGTCAACGTAGGCGGCGTCCATCGCAACTTCGACGGCCTCAGCGCCGGCTTGACACAGCTCGGGCAAGACGGCGGGGTATCCTGTGCAGCCTTTCTCCCGGATGATCCCGGCGGCGGCGAGCAACTGCGGCCCGTGGCAAATGGCAGCGATCGGTTTCCCCGCCTCGGCAAAATATCGAACCATCCGGATCACCTCCGCATTGAGCCGTAAATACTCCGGCGCTCGTCCTCCGGGAATCACCAAGGCCTCGTATTCTTCCGGCCGAACTTCAGCGAACGTCGCATTGAGCGTGAATCGATGTCCCGGCTTTTCGCTGTAGGTCTGATGCCCCTCGAAATCGTGAATTGCCGTTTGGATCCACTCGCCCCTTTTCTTCCCAGGGCAAACGGCGTGGACCTCGTGGCCGACCATCTGTAACGCCTGAAACGGCACCATCACTTCGTAGTCTTCTGCGAAATCGCCGACGAGCATCAGAATCTTTTTGACGGACATCGAATCTCCTCTCGGGAACTTCAAGCGACGAGCGACCGATCTGACCCCCGACGCGCTGACAAAGCGAGGCGCGATTCCGCCGCTTTTGTCGACTTTGCCGATTGTTCATTTGACACGTCTCGGTTTCGTTCTAGAGTTGGGCAGCGACATCGCCCATTTGTCGCTTGCCCCGGCTCGACCCCTCGAAGCCGATTGCGCCCGCCCCGACGGCGATACCAGGAAGCGGTCATCTCCGTCGGCCCAAAAACAATCAGACAAAAGCCCAATGACCGGCGCGGAACCCGGTCCGCCGTGAAGGAGTCGCCATGCCTGTCCGCCAGCCCGCCGTGAGCCCTTCCTTGAATCTGGAGCGGCTCGACGATCGCTGCTTGCCCTCCATCAATTTCACCAATGGCACCTTGACGATCTTCGGGACGGGCGGAAACGATCTCATCCAGGTGGTTCGCTCCGGCTCGCAAATCGCCGTCGGAACGCATTCGTTCGATGCCGCGTCGATTCGGATGATCGTCGTCGATGCGGGGGATGGCGATGATACCGTCACGATCGATCCGCAAATCACAGCGACCACGTGGTTGTTCGGCCGACTCGGAAACGATCGTCTGGTGGGCGGCGGCGGGGTGAACTATCTGTACGGCGGTCACGGCGACGATGTGTTGATGGGCGGACCCGGACAAAACATCCTTGTCGGCGGTAGTGGTCGCAACACCCTCCATGCCCAGCCCGGAGATGAAGTCACGCCGGGACAGCCCGCGGTTCACCTGGCTCCCTCGGCGATGACTCAACAAATCCTCGACCTGGTGAATCAGCAGCGAGCCAACTCCGGTCTGGCTCCGCTGCAATGGAGCGTTCAATTGGCCTACGGGGCCGGTGTTCACTCGCAAAATATGGCGTCGATGGCGCCCGTGGTCGGACCCTCGGCAGCGATGTCACACTTGCTCTTCGGGGTCAACGCCCCCACTCTCGGCTCCCGGGCCGATCTCGCGGGATATGACTATCGTGCGTTGGGGGAAAATGTGGCCTTTGGCTACGCCTCGGCATCGGCCGTTGTCGATGCCTGGATGAACTCTCCCGGACATCGAGCGAATATTCTGAGCGCCAGCTTCACGCAGATCGGCATCGCGGTCGCGTATTCCGCCCAAGGGCTGCCGTATTACACCCAGTTTTTCGGGAGTCCGGTGACTCCAGCTCCAATTTCGACCGTCCCTTCCAATTCGGTCGCAATGACCTCCCCGTCGGCACCAAGCCTGACTTCGACCTCGCCTCCGCGCATCGATCCCTCACCGGGGCCGGTCCCCACCACAAACCCCTCACCGGATGAAACTCCTCCAGTGTCGATCAGCTTTCGTCGGACGGCAGGGTCACTTCGATCGCCGAATCTGGCCGTGTCACAAGCATTAACGTCGTCTTCGGCCATCTCATCTCCGAGTGTATCTCCGAACTCGCCCGTGATCCGTGTTGAATCGAATAGCGGATCGAGTGCTGGGGTGTTCTCGACAACTGGATCGCCCGCTCCGTCCCTCCCGGTGGTAACCTTGGAGAGTCGTCCGTCGAACCTTTCGCCCACTCGAAACAGTGTCCCCGGTTCGTCGAATTCGGGGCAGCAAACACCGGATCGCTCGACGACATCCGCAACCGTGGGTCGGCAGGTGAGCATCGTTTCTCACCGATTCGTTTCTCGAACCTTTCGTTGGTTCGCGACGCGAGGCTGAAATGTTTGATTCAGCTGGAGGAGCGCCTTGCGCGAGCCGGGTTTTCGGCGACATGTTGTCGGTTTCGAGAGGTATTCGGAACTCGACCAAGTGGGGCAATCGAGGTGCATCGGTCAGCTGATGGGCTGATTTGGTTTCTTTTTCTATTTCCCCCATTTTTCCAATATTGACTTGACCTGAGCCGGTCGCTGATTATACTGTGCGCGCGTCGCCCAGTGGAAGTCCGTACTGCGTCAGGTCAGCGGGAATTCCACCGATGGCGAAGCCATTTTACGAGCGAATTCGTTGTGAACGTGTGGAACAATTGGAAGATCGCTGCACGCCCGACGCGTATTTCGTCAACGGGGTCCTGACGATTTTCGGCACGGGTGGTGCCGATTTCATCCAAGTCAATCAAGTCGGCGAGAGTCTGTCGGTTGGAAACCAGATCTTTCCGACATCCACAGTTCAGCAGATCGTCATCGACGCGGGAGATGGCAACGACACCATTTCGATCGATCCGTCCATTCGCGCTGAGGTTTGGGCGTTTGGCCGGGGAGGAAACGATCACCTAACAGGTGGCGGGGGGAGAAATTTTCTCTACGGCGGGTCAGGCAATGACACGCTGGTGGCTGGCACCGGGCCGGACGTCTTGGATGGGGGAAGCGGAGCGAACTCCGTTCAGGGGCGAACCGGAAACATTTCTGCGAGAGCAGGGCTGACGCAGTCGGCGAGGATGGGAGTCGTTGGCCAGGCGATTGCACAACTGGTCAATCAAGAGCGAGTCTCCGCGGGATTAGCTCCTCTGGAGGTCAATGCTCAACTTGTGGCTGCTGGTGAAATCCACTCGCGCAATATGGCGTCATTGGTCAAGGTGTACGGCCATGCCGGAGCGATGAATCATTTGCTGTTGGGCAGCACAGCGCCGACATTAGGGATTCGAGCCGACCTCGTTGGATATGACTATCGAATGCTCGCTGAAAATCTGGCATTCGGGTATTTGACACCGCAAGCCGTCGTTCAAGCGTGGATGAACTCCCCGGGCCACCGCGCGAACATTTTGAATCCGAACTTGACCCAAGTGGGCGTCGGGGTGGCGTGGACGACGGACGGTTTTCCCTATTACACGCTGATGCTGGGCACGCCGATGCCCGTGGCGGGTCCTGCGTCGACCCCTGCGGCAGCAGCGACGAGCGTCGTCACGAATCGGGTTCCGCCGGCGCTGTCCTCGCAATCTGAAGCCGAGCCGAGAGTCACAAACCCGGGAATGATGCCCTCCGCATCGCATTCGTCACCTGAAGCGATGCGCCGAGGTTGGATCGCTCTCGGTGCCGATCGGGGAAGCGCCCCTTGGGTTTCGATTGTCGATGCGGCGACGGGGAAAGTACAGCGGCAGTTTCTAGCTTATGATCGGAATTTCCGAGGTGGTGTCCGTGTGGCCGTGGCTGATGTCACCGGCGATGGCGTGGCCGACGTCGTCACGGCGCCTGGTCCGGGAATGCCTTCTTGGATGAAAGTTTTCGACGGAGCGACCGGGCGCGAAACTCGGACTTTCCTCGCCTACCATCCGTTTTGGACCCACGGTGTGCATGTCGCTGCGGGTGACGTGACCGGTGACGGTTGGGCCGACATTGTCACCAGTTCGGATGCTCCGAGCGCCGGTCTGGTGCGGGTCTTTGATGGGCGAACTCTCGGTGCAACACAGACATTTTATGCTTTCGCCGGAACGCGAGGGGGTAGTCGTGTTTGGGTGGGCGACCTGAACGGCGACGGCCGAGGCGAAATCCTGGCGGCAGGTGCGGCCCCGAATGGCCTCGGTCTGCGCGTCTTTGACGCTCGCACCGCCCATTTGATTCAGACGTTTCAGACGTCGGGTTCGACGATTGAGGCAGGCGTCGGGGATGTCGATGGGGATGGTCGAAACGAAATGGTCATCGCCGACGCCGCACGCGGTTCCGTACAGGTTTACACCCCTCGTGGACTGGAAACCTCTCGGTTCTCCGTCGGTGCGACCGCCGGACTTCACCTGGTGGTTCGAGATGTCGATGGGGATGGTGTCTCGGAGATGCTGACAATAACGACGACGAATGCTCCCGCTCGGAGAATCCAAATTTGGTCGAAGGACGGTCTGGCCCGCGCTAGTTTGATGGTACCCTCAGCGGGACCTCGGAATTATCTCTAACCTGTTCAACGAGCCGAAAGGACTTTCTCAAATATAATCAGATTGTCACAACGATCCGGATCCCACCGGATGCCGACGATGTCGTAGCTGAGGGCAATGGAAAGGTGAAGCATAGGACGTTGGTGGTTGTGGCATTCAAATCGGATCGAGCTATAATCGTGCTGGGCGGCCCAGTCGTGAACGGCATCCATCAACTGCGAGGCGATTCCCTGTCGGCGGAACTCGGGCAGGACCCCGTAAAACCACGAGAAAAACACGTCGGGCTTCAACTCGAAGCCGAGGAAAAAGCCGACGGGCTTTTCTCGAATCCGAGCGACCATCTGGAGGACGTTATACCGTCCTCGATAGCGACGAAGAAACGATTCCTCATCGCGCGGTGGACGGAAGATCTGGTTGTACAGTTCGACGATGAGGGGTAATTCGTCCAACCCCACCACGTCGATCGTCGCATCCGCCACGGTCTTATCGCTCCGGACGGTACAGCGAGTCGATCAGTTCCTGCCACGTCGGAACATTCCAATCGGGCAATGAGATCGGCTCGATCTCCTCAATGTCGTCGCTGTCGGAGTCGTCTTCGTCGGTTTCCAGGTCCGACGGCTCGCTGTCGGCTATCGTCTCGCTCTCGCCGCTGGGAGACGCCGTTGAGGCATCCGGAGTTCCCGAGTCTGCTGGTGGTGCCTTATCCGAGGGCGACTCGCTTTTTCTTCTTCGACGCCGACGACGGCGCTTTTTCTCCGGAGGCGGGGGTTCATCACCCGGTTCGTCGGGGACTTCTTCCGGAGGCTCGCCGACTTCGACGTCGCGCTCGGTGGACTCCGCAACGACGTACTCTCCCGGCAGTTCGTGTTCGGATCCCGAGGGGGCAGTCACTTCCGAATGGTCGCGATCGACCGTCGTCGTTGCTGATTCTTCGTCGGGGGTTTGTTGCGTTGGAGTCGGCCGAGCCGTCCCAGCTTCGGGCGCGAGAGAAGATTTCTCTTCCGGGACTAATCCGAGTTCGACTTGCAGCGCGCGCCAATTTTGCAGGAGCTCGCGCTCGGCCGGATCAAAGTCGCTCATGGCTGCGAACCACCAAGTTTGGGGGAAGTTACTCGCGTCGCTGGCCATTATAGCCACAGATCAGGCAGCTGCCATGACACCCAAGCGGGTGCTGCGCGCGCGGATCCGCCCGTTGGGCCCCCAATGCAGTTCGATCACGTCATCGCCTGACTCGGCCCCGAACGCATCGCGAAGGCCCTCGAGAATATCGGTTCCCTCGGGGAGCTCGTCACGGTACACAACGAAGATATTCGGCTTTCGCTCGGCGTGGTCGCGAACCAGATCCGTGAACTGGTCGAGGGGGATCAGGGGGCTGGGCAGCGTCGGGAGGCACTCCGCCAGCATGCGATCCATCATCTGCTCAACCAAGGGACGGGCGGGGAGAACGTAGAATGTTGCCATGTTGATTCCTCCGGCAAGGCTATCGTCAGATCAGGGGGCAGCGGCTGAGGTCAAGCGGAGCCGCCTGGCCGTTTTCTGGGACCAGGGGGTCGCTCTGAAAGGTGCCATCGTTAGGGCTGACAGGACCCGACTGGGAAATTGCCTTGGATTCGGTCGGTTCCTCGAGTATCATTTCCCTAGCCTGCCGAACTCTCATTGATCGATGATCGATCCCATTGGATGACCTGATCATGAAGTCCCGACGTTGCCTCACGCGGCGTTCTTTCCTTGCTGACACGGGGATGGGTCTGACCGGTATCGCGCTGGGGTCGTTGCTTGCGCGCGAAAAGGCGAGGGGGTCGAGTGGGGCGGACCAAGGGCCTCACTTTACTCCGCGAGCGAAGCACGTGATTTGGCTGTTCATGTGTGGGGGTGTCAGCCATGTCGAAAGTTTCGATGTGAAGCCGGAATTGAACAAATATCACGGGAAGTCGATTGATGAGACGCCCCACAAAGATGTCTTGAACCCCGCCAAGTTGAACGTTGTCAGCGGGAATCCGAACCACGGAGGTCGAAAAGTTCTGTTAGGGCTGAGCACCGGTTACAAGACCTACGGCCAAAGCGGATTGGTCGTGGCCGACTGGTGGAAGAACGTGGGACAGTGTGCCGACGATTTGGCGGTCGTCCGCGGCTTATGGACGACCGATAACGACCACGGTGCCCAACTGCAATTTCATACCGGCCGGCATGTTCGCGAGGGAGCTTTCCCGACCGTGGGCGCGTGGGCGGCTTATGGATTGGCTTCCTTGAATCAGAATCTGCCAGAATATGTCGTGCTGGGGACCCCCACCGGGGACTGCTGCGGGGGCGAATGGACTTACGGGGCGGCCTACCTCGGCCCAGAGTACGCTGGGGTCCGCTTGAATGTCGATCCCAAGAATCCTTTGCCCTTCGTCTCGCCGCAACCCTTCGGGATTTCGCCGAAGGAACAAACGGCACAGTTCGGCCTGTTGGGGCGTTTGAATCGACTCGCAGGAATCGAATATCCCGACGATCCGGCCTTGCAGGCACGGATCAAATCTTACGAACTGGCGTTCGGCATGCAAACGGCCGTCCCCGAAGCCATGCAGTTTGAGCGAGAGACGGAAGAGACGAAAAGATTGTACGGCTTGGATCGGAACGTCACGCGGCCCTTCGGTCAGCTCTGTTTGGCCGCTCGGCGTCTGGTGGAGCGCGGGGTCCGTTTCGTGCAAGTCTTTCACGGAGGCGGCGGTGGCGGAGCCTGGGACGCTCACAGCGCCATCAAGGCGAATCACGGGCAACTCTCTGAACAAGTCGATCTGCCGATCGCGGGATTGCTTCGTGACTTGAAACGCCGCGGGCTGCTCGACGAAACCATCGTCGTTTGGGGGACGGAATTCGGCCGCTCGCCTGGAGCGCAGGGGGACGGTCGCGACCACCATCCCCAAGGCTTTTGTGCCTGGCTGGCGGGGGGCGGCATCAAAGGTGGCGTCCAGCACGGGGCCACCGATGAAATCGGCTTCCACGCCGTCGAGGGGCGACACTACGTCACCGACATCCACGCAACTGTCTTGTCCCTGCTCGGATTGGATCCCCGTCGGCTGGAGGTACCCGGTCGGCGACGTCTGGAAATCGATTACGGCGAGCCGATCCACGAAATCATCGCCTGAAGCCAGTGCCGATGGCTCGCTTTGCATCAGGGCTTGTGGATGGTCTCGTCCAGGTTCAGCAGCACATTTCCCACGACCGTCCAAGCGGCGAGATCGTCGGCTCGGGCTTCCGCCGGAAGAGGTCCCAGCGGTTGGGTGGCCATCTTGACGGCGGCAGCGGCATCGGCAGCGTAGCGTTGCCTCGCCTCCTCATAGAGCCGAACCACGCGCTCCAGTTCCTCCGTGCTGGGCGGCCGGGATAAGACGGTGCGAAAGCCCCAGATCACTTTTTCCCGAACGTCACCACTTCGGTTCGCGATCCGTCGAGCCAACCCTTGGGCCGCCTCGATGTGCACCGGATCGTTCAACGTGACGAGTGCCTGAAGCGGTGTATTCGTGCGCAATCGACGAATCTGACATGCCGTTCGCTCTGGGGCATCGAAGGTCGTCATCGCAGGATACGGTGCGTTCCGGCGGATCCGAGTGTACAGAGCTCGTCGATAGCGGTCCTCACCGCTGCTGGGCTGCCAATCGGTTGTGCTGCCGAAGGCGGCCGTCAGGCCGAAGTTGGGCTTGGGCGGTTGAACCGGCGGTCCATAGAGTTTCGGGCTCAACAATCCGCCGACCGCCAAGGCCTGATCACGGATCATCTCGGCCGAGTGTCGTACCCGAGGTCCGCGCGACAACAGACGATTCGACGGATCTTTCGCCAATTTTTCCGCTGTCACAGCCGAGCTTTGGCGATAGGTCGCCGAACTGACGAGAAGCTTCAGCATCGCCTTGGTATCCCAGCCCAGGCGGATGTACTCCGTGGCCAGCCAATCGAGCAGGTCGGGATGAGAGGGCAATTCGCCTTGCGTTCCAAACTCTTCGCTGGTTTCGACGATACCCACGCCGAATAGTTCTTCCCACAGACGATTGACGGCGACGCGAGCCGTGAGCGGGTTCTCCGCACTGACCAACCAGCGGGCGAACGTCAGCCGATTGAGCGGTTGGCCCGCAGCCGGAGCCGGGAACACGGCAGGCAACCCCGGCTGGACGGCCTCGCCCTTCTCCAGGTGATTCCCCCGAATATGGATGTGCGTCGGACGTGGGGTTCCTTCCCGGAGGATCGGTGTCGTCGTCGAAATCGCTTGCCTTCGCGATTCCAACGCCTTGATCTCTTGTTCGAGTCGCCCTAACTCACTTTTCGAGCGATACTCCGCGATCCAGCGCTCTTTCAATTTCCCGTCCCGATTGATCCACGTCAGCAGTCGCTCCGGGACAACACTTTTCACAATGGCAAAACTCCGTTCCACATCGGCGATCAGGTCGCGATGGGGACCATCGAATTTTGCCCGCAAATCGGCCAAACGTGCTTCGACATCGGCGAATTCTTTCTCATTGCCCAGACGGGGGACGCGTAGGGTCGGTGCGTCGTCCAGCGTGTTGGCGTCCTGCGTGTTATTCCAGATGGCGTAGACCTGATAAAACTCCCGCTGCGTGATCGGATCGTATTTGTGATTGTGACACTGACAGCAGTTGATGGTCGTGCCCATCCAGACTTGCATCGTCGTGTTGACGCGGTCCACCACCGCCGCGCTGCGAAACTCCTCGGGGTTGGTTCCGCCCTCGGAATTGACCAAGGTGTTGCGATGAAATCCCGTCGCAACGAGTTGTTCGGTGGTCGGCTGAGGAAGAAGGTCTCCCGCGAGCATCTCGATCGTGAATTGGTCGAACGGCAGGTTTCCATTCAGGGCACCGATCAGCCAATCACGCCAGCGCCAGATCGTGCGATCCGGGTCATTGGCGAATCCCTGCGAGTCGGCGTAGCGCGCCAAATCGAGCCACACTTGGGCCCAACGCTCCCCGTAACGGGGCGATGCCAACAGGCGATCAACCAGACGATCATAGGCATCGGGGTGGGGGTCATTGACGAACTGATCGACCTCCTCCACCGTGGGCGGCAAACCAATCAGGTCCAAGGTCACACGCCGAATCAGCGTGTACCGATCAGCCGGAGGGTTCGGGGACAACGCCAATGGCTGCAATCTCGCCGCGATGAAATGATCGATCGGATTGTGTTTGGGAAAATCGTCGGGGCTGATCCGAGGCAAGGGCGGGCGGACCGGCGGTACATAAGACCAGTGTTGGGTGTATTTGGCCCCTTCTTGGATCCATCGTCTCAAGGTCGCGACTTCTGGCGGCGTCAACCGTTTGCCGGTTTTCACGGGCGGCATCACCGAGTCATCCGTTGCCGTGATTCGCCGAATCAATTCGCTTTCGTCGGGGGCCCCAGGAACGATCGCCTGTCGGCCCGATTTGAGTCGGGCAATCGCCGTTTCACGGCGATCCAAGCGCAAGCCGGCTTTCCGAACGTCGTCATCTGGCCCATGGCATTGAAAGCACTGGCTCGAAAGGATCGGTCGTATATCTCGGTTGAAATCCATCGTCTGCCCGTGGCAGAACGAGAGAAAGACCGACCCGAGACCCATGGCCATGATGCAGCACCGCATCGGAAGTGTCCCTCGATTCATCAAAAGCGACCATTCACGAGACACGATCGTCAGGCAGGCTCACTTATTTTAGCGTCTTCGGCGGCGCAGGAAAATCACCAAGGCGGCAGTCGGGGGGGGTACAAGGCGGCTCTCCCACGGCGTGTTGCACTCGGTCGTTGCGGTTCAATTCCACGAGGGCCGGTTGCGCTCTTGCCTCCAGCGTTCCATTTGTCGCTCCATCATGGCGCGGCGATCGTCTTGGATGCGTCGGAGTTGGGTGATCGCGTAACGTCGGGTGGCGAATAAATCGATGCCGGCCAGGAAGATGATGAGAGCCAGGAGGAGGAGCAGGACGATGACGTAGCCGCTAAATAATCGGCCAAACTGCTGTTGTTCGGGCGTCAGCGGAGGTTTGACGCCGTTGACCGCTTTTGCCTCGCGTTCCAGACCGATGGCCTCGGCACGGGATTGCAGCCCCAGAACGTAGGAACCGGCCAACATCAGCGCCAAGGCGACCATGAATCCGCCATTGACGAGCCGGCGCCAAGCCTGACGGCGCAGGAACCGGCGTTCCTCGGGTATCATCTCGCACGTTGGCCCCGTGGCTTGCAGAGTCCGCCAGGCTTTGCGGCAGTAGTACCAAGAGACTCCGACCAACGCCGCCACTAACACTGCCATCGTGATGCGCTCGGTCATTCGTCGTCTCGCTTATCTCGGGGGGACCCCCAGTGACGATGTTAGCATGCCCTCACCTAATTGCAACGAGCGGTGGCTCAACGTTCGACGCCGGATGGGACGAAACGGCTTCTCGACTCGATTCGCCGATCGTTGTCCTTCGACTCAGGAGTGCAATAATCAGCAACCTCGGACGAATGAGCATTTGAAGTTGATCGGGTTCAATCTTTGACTCGACGAGAGGTCTGCCATGCCGGTTGTACTTTGGTGGTGCTTCGCAGCTCTGCTGTGTTTGACGCCGGGTGAGGTCCAGGCAACGACCAAGCCGGACAAACCCGCCGCCTCGGGAACGAGCGCACCGTCGGCTCGTCCATCGACTCCGAAGCGGAATCAACAACCAGCCGAACCCAGTGATAAGGCAGCCAATCTTTGGACCCTGAATCCGAACGAGATGAAGACGCCTCAAGACTCCCTCGTGGGACGACTGAATGGCGAGACGTTCCGGCCTGAGAAGATCACCTTCGAGAACGGCATTTTGAAATTTGCCGCCGACTCGAACTCCCTTCCCGACCAGCAGATCGTCGTCTTCTTGTTCCGTGACGTGAAAGATCTCCTCTCGAAACCGCTGGTCATCAGTCCCGGACCCAATCCCGGCGGGCCTGTGCCGGATGTCCATGTCCACTTCAAAAGAGGCAGGACCGGAGGCCGGGACTCTCTCTCCTACGTCCACAAATACGCCATGAAACTCGAAATGAAGAAAAATCCGGACGGACGCATCCAGGGCATGATTCATCTCTGTTTGCCGGACGATACCCGGAGTTTTCTTGCGGGGAGGTTCACGGTCGAAAGCAAGGACACGCCGCCCGCCGCGAACGAAATCGGGAAAGCGACGGATCCCATTTCGGGCACATTCCGGGGGAAGTGGCCGGCGAAAAGATTTTTCGCCTCGCTGACGGTGATGGGAGTGGATACTTCTGGAAAGAGCTTGGGTGGTGGCTCCCTGGGGATTGATGTGGTTCCGGAAGAAAATAGCATCGCGAGTTCTGGAGACATGGAGCTCGTCTTCACCAAGGGTTCGACTCCCAAGTATCGTTTCTCTCCGACGGCCACCGGGGCGTATTTCGTCGTCTTGAGCGTCGATCGAGTCCCCGTCGCTTGGAAATGGATCGGCTGGGAAAACGGGAGCAGGGGCGAAGTCGATCTCGACATCTCTTCAAAGGGTTTTGGTTCGCTAGACGTTCGATGGAGCATTTCGGCAGGCCGGGATGTGAGGGTTCTGCCGTTGGAAGAAAAAGGTGAATTGCCGAAGGCAGTCGGCGATGGGGCGGAGTTCGTCAAACGTTACAGCCGATCGCTTCAAGGGTGGATTGCTCCCGTGACAGCCGGCGCGAGGTCCGTAAACTTTCCGAAGTTGAGGGCGGGACGCTATCGAGTCTTCGTCGGTTCGCTATTCAAAGATGTCGAAGTTCAG
>CAKZUU010000469.1 GCA_937922175.1 uncultured Gemmataceae bacterium | reverse complement strand
GATGCGGCCGACCGGATTACCTCTTGTTCGGACCATACCCTGCCGATAGAATCGGTACCGAGGTGGTGACGGTCGGCCCCTTAGCCAAGTGGTAAGGCAGTGGATTGCAAATCCGCCATTCCCCGGTTCGAATCCGGGAGGGGCCTCTTGAAGCAACTTGTCTCCCAGACGCAGCTTTCGTCGCAGCGACTCCGCACCCCGTCAGTAGCGGTAGATCGCAGCCAGTCCCGTCGCGGAAGGCATTTGATCTTTGGGAGTGACCACCACCTCCCCGCCCCGTGAGAGGACCACCTCCGCCAGATCGTCCAAAAGATCGTCGGTATCCGGGGATTCGAGTTGTCCGAGCTGGATGGAGCCGGAACCGGGGTCGATCCTGCCCGGGATGATTCGCTCGGCTTCGAGCAGCAAGATGCCGACCTTACCGGCGACAGCCGCGCGGGTGACATCGGCGAGGTCGGCCGAGCCAAGTTGTCGAGCCTGGGCCGTGGCGAAGTCTTCTTTCAATTTCTGCAATCGCTGGAGGTAATGCGGTTGCATCACATCCCAGACGCGCTGCCGAAGTTCATCCGACGCCATGGCGTGAGGATTTCTTTTGATGCCTTCGACGAGCAATTGACTATTCTGCGAAATTCGACGAAACAAAGACTGATGCTCGGGGAGCGCCGCCAAGATGAGCGGCAAGCCCGTCGGCTTGGAAAAAGACTGAAGGACGGCCCGATCGACGGCGCGGAAGAACTTTTCTGCCTCAACGTCATGTTTGCCATCTTCGTGACCGTGAACGATTTTCGGACTGCCCAAGCCGGAATTGCTGCTGGCGATGGAATGCCCTGGCGAGCCTCGTTCGTTGTTGCCCAAAACGTTTTCGCGCCGGCTGGGGAAGTCAGCGGGGAGTGGTTCCGGGTCCAAGGCGTAGCGATTCCCCACCCAGATGGTGGCTTGATCGCGGCTGAGACCCAATACATGAAAGCGGTCGGCCGACTGCAAATAACGCAAGAGCGGTTTGACGTGATAGCTATCCGCGACAATCGCTAGTTCCGGCATCGAGCGCTGAAGCCGGTAAACCTGCAACACACCAGGACCAGCGAACAGGGCCATCCCGTCCCACGTCTGGTTCCAGAAGAGGGAGTCGTCGGCAAGGTCGTAAAACGGTTGCAGCAGTTCCCGGGTATCACGGGTCGGATACCTCTGCCGAAGCGATTCCTCGATGCGCTTCGTCAAGTTCTTGAAGCGGATCGGATCTTGTTGATTGTCGGGGTGATGCCGGTGTGTCGGCTGATAAAGCGAAAGGCAAGGCGATTCCCGGTGTCCCACCAGCGTCAACAAATGAGTCGTCGTCAGCGGATTCATAAAGACTCCCAAGACTCCAAAATTTGCAGGCGAGTCAAACAAATCAAGTCGGTTCCCCCGAGGCCGAGATGCGGTCTTGCGAGTCGTGGAGTCGGCCGAGGGTGCGTTCCAGGGCTTTCTGCAATTTGTCCGCCGCACCGTCGATCGCTTGTTCCAAAGTGTCTCCGTCATGGTGGACGGTGATCGGTTGCAAACCGGCCAAGCGTGCTTCCAGCTTGCAGCGCTTGTCATTACCGCGAGTCTTCGCGCGACTGCTCTCGTCGCTGAGATGAGCCTCCACTCGGGTGATGCGAGGAGCGAAGCGTTTCAAGGCATGCTCCGCGACGGACTCCACGTATTTCGTCAATTCGTCGCTGCCCTGGATATGGTTGTCAGTACTGACTTTGACTAGCACGGCAGACTCCTCGGGGTTCAAGATTTCATCGGTTCTTCTCGAAGACACACGCCCATTGTATGCCGGGAAACGCCTGCGTGATGACAGCGAACGGTGCCCCGAACTGACCGACCGTGTCGAAGCAGGGCTTTGCCTTTGGGACCGTACCAGTAAGAATGTGGAAGCCGGGGTTGGCGAATTTGCTCGGGAGAGAACGATGCATCAACTCGCTGCCTCGCCGAACTGGCACCAACTTGAAGTCGCCGATCTGTTCACCGAGTTGCAATCGCAACCGCGCGGTCTGACCTTGGCAGAAGCAAAGGATCGGCTCGCCCAGTTTGGCCCGAACAAGTTGCCCGAACAGCCGCCGCCCACCTGGTGGGAGATCGGACTGCGACAATTCAAAAGTCCGCTCATTTATATTTTGGCCGTCGCCGCGATCGTCTCGCTGATCGCTCATCCGGATGATCCGACCGATGCCATCTTCATCGCGGCCGTGCTGCTGATCAATGCCCTGATCGGCGGTTACCAGGAATGGAAGGCCGAGAGAGGAACCCGGGCTTTGCAGAAGCTGCTGCACATCCGCGCGACGCTGTTGCGGGACGACGAAACGGTCGAACTCGATGCCGAGGAGGTCGTTCCCGGCGATGTTGTTTTCCTGGAATCGGGGAATCGAGTGCCGGCGGACATACGGTTGATTTCGGCCCAAGGATTGGAAATCGACGAATCGCTGCTGACAGGCGAATCGCTACCGGTGACGAAGGATCCGGCTTGGAGAGGGGACGAATCGGTTCCCTTGGCCGATCGCCACAATATGGCTTACGCCGGCTCGATCGTCGTGCGAGGCAGGGCCCAGGGCGTCGTCGTCGCAACCGGTTCGCGGACGAGCATCGGGCAGTTAGCTCAAGACGTGCTGAGTTCGGCGGGCGGACGCCCTCCCTTGCTGGAGCGGATGGAGAAGTTCACCCACACGATCGGCTACCTGATTTTGGCGGCGGCATTTTTTATCGTCTTGGTCGGCGTGCTGTTCCAAGGTTACAACTTGCAAGAGATGTTCATGTTCGGGGTCGCGATGGCCGTCTCCGCCATCCCCGAAGGACTCCCCGTCGCTTTGACGGTTGCTCTTGCCATTGCCACCTCGCGCATGGCCAAGCGGGGGGTCATCATCCGACGTTTGGCCGCCGTCGAAGGGTTGGGCAGCTGCACCCTGATCGCCAGCGACAAAACAGGCACCTTGACCTGCAACGAGTTGACCGTCCGCGAAGTCATCCTTCCCGACGGCACCGACCTGACGGTCAGCGGCGAGGGATTCACGCCGACTGGTGAGATTCGCCGGAACGACCAACCCCTCGCCTTCGGGCAGAATCCATCGTTGGACGCTTTGGTCCGAGCGGGGGTCCTTTGCAACGAGGGCGACTTGCATCAGCGTGACGGGCATTGGATTTGGCGGGGCGACCCAACCGACCTGGCTCTTTTGTCTTTCGGCCACAAAGCCGGATCCTCCCGCGAAAAACTGGGACCCGAATATCCGCAAATTGCAGCCATTCCGTTTGAGCCGGAGCGGCAATTCGCCGCCACCTTCCACCGCGTGGGCGAGTCGGTGCGCGGTATGGTCAAAGGGGCGCCGGAACGTGTCTTGAATATGTGCTCGTCGCTGTCAAGTTCTGATCGCCACAAATTCCTGCAACAGGCCGAGGTCATGGCAGAACGCGGCCATCGAGTCTTGGCCTTGGCGGAGGGTCCTGCTGATCATCTCAATCTCGACCAGCTCCCCGACACATTGAATGATCTCACATTCTTGGGCTTTGTCGGTATGATCGACCCGTTGCGGCCTGGCGCCCAGCAGGCCATTGCTCAATGCCATGAAGCCGGCATCATCGTTTGCATGATTACCGGCGATCATCCGGTGACGGCCCTGGCGATCGCTCGCGAATTGGGTTTTGCGGATCGTCCCGACCAAGTCATCACCGGACGTGAACTCGAAGGCTATTCAGCGGAGCAGCTGACCGAATCGGTCAAACGAGTTCGGGTGTTTGCTCGGACCACGCCCCGACAGAAGTTGCAGTTGGTCGAAGCCGCACAAAGGCTCGGGCATTATGTGGCAGTCACCGGCGATGGTGTCAACGACGCGCCGGCGTTGCGACAAGCGAACATCGGCGTCGCGATGGGCAGGGCCGGTACGGACGTTGCCCGAGAGGCCGCCGAAATGGTGATCACCGACGACAATTTCGCCACTATCGTCGCCGGGGTCGAGGAAGGTCGCGTCGCTTACGACAATGTGCGAAAAGTGATCTATCTTTTGATCTCCACTGGGGCCGCCGAATTGCTCATGCTCTCGATGGCCGTCATTACGGGTTGGCCCGACACCGATGCCGGCTTCGCTGTTCTCCCACTGCTCCCCGCCCAACTGCTTTGGTTGAACCTGGTGACCAACGGCATCCAAGACGTGGCCTTGGCATTCGAGCCCAGCGAGGGCGACGTGCTGCGTCGAAAACCACGATCCCCGCAAGAACCGATCTTCAATCGCCTCATGATCGAACGCACCATCGTCGCTGCGGCGATCATGGCCCTCATCGGTTTCGCCGCGTTCGTGTACATGATCGAAGTACTCAACATGGAAGAGTCGTCCGCCCGCAACGCTCTCCTGTTGTTGTTGGTCTTGTTCCAAAACATCCACATCGGCAATTGCCGCTCCGAAACCAAATCCGCTCTCCTCCTCTCCCCGTTGCGCAGCCCCATTTTGCTGCTCGGGGCGCTGAGTGCCTTTACCGTCCACGTGGTCTCCATGCACACCCCGTTGATGCAGCGGATTTTGCGTGTTGAGCCGGTCAGCCTAGAGACGTGGGCCGTCCTTATCGGACTGGCTTTGACCATCTTCGTCGGCATGGAGTTGCACAAACTGTGGTGGAACTACCGCACCCGTGCCTCGCAGCCGACGGCCTGACGCACCATCGACACTTCAACGGAGCGGTCTTATCCTGACCACTAGACCGCTCCGAGACCAATCTGTCGAGAACACAATGAAACGGACCTTGACACTCGTCGCCGCCTTCCTCACATTCAAGACTCTCCCCGCGGAGCCGACCACTCTCGTTACCGGGCTGAAAAATCCGGAGTCCGTGGCCATCGGCTTGCAAGGCCGTGCCTATGTCACCGTCATCGGCGAGTTCGATCAGGATGGCGATGGGTCGATCCTGCGCCTCGAAGATGGCAAGGCCGTGCCCTTCGTCACGGGCTTGAACGATCCCAAAGGCTTGGCCGCCTTCCAAAAATGGCTCTTCGTCACCGATAAAGACCGGGTTCTCCGTGTGGATGACCAAGGGAAGGTCCAGCAATTTGCTGGACCGAGCGATTTTCCCGTCAAGCCGCAGTTTCTTAACGACGTCCACGTTGACCCCGAGTCGGGCGTTGTTTTCGTCAGCGACTCCGGCAATTTGCAAGGTCAGGGCGGAGCCGTCTACCGCATCACGCCGCAAGGAAAGGTCAGCGTGGTCGTCAACAAGGAGAAAATGCCGGAGTTGCACACCCCCAACGGACTCGCTCTGGACTCCCAGAACCATCTATTGCTCGCTGATTTCGGGACGGGCACGCTGTACCGCATCCATCTTGCCACCGGGCAAATCGAGAAGCTGCACGAAGGCTTCGGCGGAGCGGACGGCTTGGCCTTCGATCATCATGGGCAGCTGTTCGTGACGGATTGGAAAAACGGAAAAGTATGGGGGATCGCGCGACCCGACAGTCGCCCGAAACGGGTGGCGGAGAACTTGAAAGCCGCGGCCGATTGCTGCTACGATCCGCACCGTCGCGCCATCTTGGTCCCCGACATGACCGACGGAAGCGTCCTGGCAATTCCCACGTCGATCCCAGGATTCGAGGTCGATTCGTCGCCGCTACCTTTGGAGACTGAGGTCGCCTTCCCGAAACTGCGTTGGACCGGCTGGCAAGGCGAGACCGATCAGGGCAAAATCAACCCACTTCGCCCCATTGTCTTGACCCATGCCGGCGACGGAAGCAATCGGGTCTTCGTTGCGACGCAGCACGGCGTCGTTCATGTCTTCCGCAACGATCCTTCCGTCACGCAAACGGCCATCTTCCTCGACATTCAGGATCGCGTTCGGTACAGCGACGATCAGAATGAAGAGGGCTTTCTCGGCTTGGCATTTCATCCGAAATTTCAACAGAATGGCGAGTTTTTCATCTTTTACACGCCCAAAAAAGAGCGGCTGGTCAACATCGTTTCGCGTTTCCGTGTGAGAAAGGACGATCCGACGCGCGGAGACCCCGACTCGGAGGAAGTCGTCCTCCGTTTCAAGAAGCCATTTTGGAATCACGACGGCGGGACGATCCTTTTTGGTCCCGATGGCTACTTGTACATCACGCACGGCGACGGCGGAGCTGCCAACGATCCCTTCGACAACGGTCAAAAAACCGACAGCCTCTTGGGCAAGATTCTGCGCATCGACGTGGATTCGCCGGAGCGACGGAGCCGGGAGAAGAACTACGCCATTCCCAAAGACAATCCGTTTGTGAATCGACCGAACCATGCCGCTGAAATCTGGGCCTTGGGTCTGCGAAATGTCTGGCGGATGGCATTCGATCGAGCCACGGGGCGACTTTGGGCCGGCGATGTGGGTCAGAATCTATGGGAAGAGATCAACCTGATCGAGAAAGGCGGCAACTACGGCTGGAATCGCCGCGAGGGTTTGCACCCCTTCGGCCCCCGGGGCACTGGGCCACGACCGGAATTCATCGACCCGATCTGGGAATATCACCACGACATCGGGAAGTCGATTACCGGCGGGGGAGTGTATCGCGGCAAACGACTGCCGGAATTGGACGGCCACTACCTCTACGCCGACTACGTCAGCGGCAAGATCTGGGCCTTACGCTACGACGAGGCAAAGAAACAAGTGGTGGCGAATCGACCGATCAAGGATCGCAACTTGCCAATCCTATCGTTTGGAGAAGATGAGCAAGGCGAGATTTATCTATTGACGACAACCACGACGGGCCAAGGGATTTACCGCTTTCGTCGAGTGTCGGATCGATCGGGCGACGCCGGCCGGTAGGGGGATGCCGGACGAGAGGTCGTCGGCAAGAAGGTGACGGGAGTGGACGAGTTGACGTGGGAAGAACCGTTGCTAACATAAGCACTTTCGCGTCGTCAGAGAAGATCGATTCGATAGGGAAGTGAGTTATGGCCGTACCGAAGAGACGCACCTCGCGGGCGCGTCAGGGGAATCGCCGCAGCCACCACCATGCGAAGCCCCCCCAGGTGCAATACTGTCCGCAATGCAACGAGCCGGTCCTGCCGCATCGAGTGTGTCCGAGTTGCGGCTATTATCAAGGCCGAGAGGCGGTTCCGGTGAAGGTCGAGGGGAAATGACCCATGCGGATCGCGCTGGACGCGATGGGCGGCGACAGCGGGGCCGCACCGAACGTCGCCGGCGCCCTGCAAGCCGTCGCGGCAGTGCCGGATCTGACAGTGGTGTTGGTCGGCGACCCGGCACGGATCGAGCCGTTGCTGCATCAATCTCCGGTCCCGCGCGAGCGAGTGGAAATCGTGCCGGCGACCCAATGGGTCGAGATGCACGAGTTGCCGGTGGAGGCGTTGCGGCGGAAACCCGACAATTCGATCAGCCGTTGTTGGCAGTTGCTCGCGGCACACCAGGTCGATGCGGTGGTCGGGGCAGGGAGCACCGGGGCGATGGTGGCCGCCGGATTGCGAACCCGCAAGTTTCTTCCACGGATCCGTCGTCCGGGCATCGCGGCCGTCATGCCAACGGCCAAGGGTCCTTGCGTCATCGTTGATGTCGGTGCCAACATCAGTCCGAAGCCCTCGGATCTGTTGCAATACGGGATCATGGGCTCCATCTTCGCCAAACACCTGCTCAAACGTGAACATCCAACGATCGGCCTGATGAACATCGGCGAAGAAGAGGGCAAAGGCCACGATCTCGTTCGAGATACCTTCACTCTGTTTCGGGCCAGCCGATGGAAGGATTCGTTTCGCGGTAACGTCGAAGGCCGCGACATTCACCGCGGGGCCGTCGATGTCGTCGTCACGGATGGGTTTACGGGAAACGTCATCCTGAAACTCTCCGAGGGCGTCCTCGAATTCGTTCTCGGTCTGGTCAAGCAGGAAGTGGTGGGGTCGCTTGTCATCGAGCGAGAATTGGCTGGCCAAGCATTGAAACAATTGCTCAGCAAATATCACTACAGCGCGTTCGGGGGCGCCCCCCTGTTGGGCATCGATGGCATCTGCCTTATTTGCCACGGCTCGTCCAACGATCGAGCCATTTGTAGTGCGTTGACGATGGCCGCCAACTATGCCCGAGCGCGGCTCAACGAATTAATCGTTGCCGAATTGGAGGCGCTGCCGGCCGAGGGCGACGACTCCGCGGTGCCCGCCTTGGACATTTGATATCTCGATCGATCGTCGGCCTCAGCGGGCTGCATCCTCGCGATACCATCCTTTAGGAGACACCATGCCCCGGACCGCCGTGCTGTTTCCCGGACAGGGGGCACAAAGCGTGGGGATGGGCCGTGAGGTCCTGGCGGCCTCGCCCGTGGCCCAGGAACTTTTCTCCGAGGCGTCGGCCATACTCGGCTATGATTTGGCCGACGTCTGTTGGAATGGCCCAGCCGAGCGATTGAACTCCACGGTCGTGAGTCAACCGGCGATTTTTGTCGGGAGTTTGGCCGCCCTGGAAGTTGTCAAAGCCCAAGAACCCGCGGTGTTGGATTCCTGCGTCGCGGCCGCGGGACTGAGCTTGGGAGAATACACCGCGTTGGTATTTGCCGGCGCGCTGAGCTTTGTCGATGGCCTCCGTCTGGTCAAACGTCGAGGCGAGGCGATGCAAGCTGCTGCCGACGCCACCCCCAGTGGCATGCTTAGTATCCTGATGTTGGATCGGGCCGTCGTCGAAGAGATCGTGCAGCAAGCGCAAGCGACCGGCTTCATTCGCATCGCCAATCTGTTGTGTCCGGGAAACATCGTGGTGTCCGGGGACAAAGCAGCAGTTGCCGAAGCACAACGACTGGCCGAAGAGCGTGGCGCCCGGACGGTCATGCTGGCCGTCGCCGGGGCTTTTCACACTCCTTTGATGCGGCCTGCGGATCAAGCATTGGCCGAAGCCCTGGCCCAGGTGGATCTTCGTCCCGCCCGGATCCCCGTTTGGTCGAATGTCGATGCCCAACCGCATCAGGATCCCGCGGAGATTCGTGACTTGCTGATCCGCCAGGTGCTTGAACCGGTTCGATGGGAGGATAGCCTCCGAGGCATGTTGGCTTGGGGCATCGAGCAATTTCATGAAGTTGGACCGGGCAAAGTCCTGGCCGGTTTGCTGAAGCGGGTTCACCGCAAAGCCGACTGCCGCAACTGGCTCTTCTAAGTCCGCTGATTCTCGGCGCCGGTTGGGAACCCGGCAGGGTCCATCGCGAGATCGATCCAGACCGGCACCGCTGGTCAATGAGGCATGGCTTTTGTAACTATCCCCTAACCCGGTTCGGGGCATCATCACCCGGGAGGTTGAAGTTGTGGCTTCCGTCGAAGAACGTGTGATCGACATTGTGTCGGAAAAATTAGCGATCAGCAAAGATCAAATCACGCGCAACACGTCATTTATCGAAGACATTGGCGCGGACTCCCTCGACATCGTCGAGTTGATTATGGAGTTGGAAGAAGAATTTGAAATTACGATCCCCGACGAACAAGCGGAAAAGATCAAGACCGTCGGCGAGGCGATTGAGCACATCGAGAAAGAGATCGCGAAGAAATGAGTCGGCGGCGAGTCGTCATCACCGGCTTGGGCACCGTCAACCCTCTGGCCAATGACGTGGCCGGGCTGTGGAACGGTTTGCTTGCCGGCCGGAGTGGGATCGCCCCCCTTACTCTCTTCGACACCAAAGACTTTCGGGTTCGCTTCGGTGGCGAGGTGAAGAATTTCGACCCCGCGGCGGGCGGCCAAGACCCCAAATCGATCCGTCGAATGGATCGTTTCGCTCAGTTCGCGATGGTGGCAGCCGCCGAAGCGATCCGCGATGCCGGTTTGAATTTCGCGAAAGAAGATCCCTACCGCTGCGGGGCAATCATTGGTTGCGGAATCGGAGGGTTAAACACCTTCGAAGAAGGGCACAACGACTACCTGCAAGGCGGACCCCGAAAGATCAACCTGTTGGTGATCCCGAAAATGATCGCCAATGCTGCGCCGGGCAACATCTCGATCCAGTACGGACTGATGGGGCCGAACACGTCTGTGGCCACGGCCTGCGCCTCAGCGGGAAATGCCCTGGGCGATGCCCTACGCACCATCCGCGCGGACGAGGCCGACATCATCATTTCCGGCGGGACAGAAGCCGCGATCACCCCGATGGGACTGGGCGGGTTCTGTTCTCTTCGCGCCTTGTCACAGCGGAACGAGGAACCGACGAAGGCCTCTCGGCCTTTTGATCGCGACCGAGACGGCTTTGTGCTCAGCGAGGGAGCGGGGATCGTCGTGTTAGAGGAATACGAACACGCCCGACGCCGAGGTGCACGGATCTATGCCGAGCTGCTCGGGGCCGGTGCCACCGCCGACGCTCATCACATCACGGCCCCGCATCCGGATGGGTTGGGCGCCCTTCGCGCCATGCAGAACGCGCTTCGTGATGCACGCATCAACCCCGACGACGTGGATTACGTCAATGCCCACGGGACCAGTACCGATCTAGGCGATGTCGCCGAAACCAACGCGATTAAAAAAGCCTTTGGCGACCACGCCCGCCGGCTCGCCATCAGCAGCACCAAGAGCATGATCGGGCATCTTCTCGGTGCGAGCGGCGGCGTGGAACTCATCGCGACGGTCTTGTCCATCCATCAAGGCGTGGTCCATCCGACGATCAATTTGGACCACCCCGACCCCGCTTGCGATCTGGATTACGTCCCCAACGCGGCCCGGCAACTCAAAGTTCGTTACGCAATCTCGAACAGTTTCGGCTTCGGCGGACACAACGCTTGCGTCGTCGTTGGAGCGGTTTAATGTGATTGCCCCCTCGGTGATACTTTTCGCAGTCCTCGTCGAACTCCTGATCGTCTGCGTCATCTTTTGCCTTCTCGCTCGACTCAGTGGTTGGAGCCAATTGGCACGCGCTTTTCCCCTTCATGACTCGCCGCCCGATACTCAGTGGCGATTCCTAACGATTCATATGCGTTTCGGAGGAACCTATTCTGGAGTTGTGACCGTCGGAGCCGACACGCGCGGTCTGTCGTTTGCTCTCTTGCCGTTCCTTGATATTGGTCATCGGCCGTTTCTGGTTCCTTGGTCCGAGATGCGCTTTCAGATGAAAAAAAATTGGTGGAGCGGCCCCCACTTACTCATCAACTTTCCCCGCTATCCCGGTGTTTTCATCAAGCTCCCCGGCCGTTTGGCCCTCCAAATCGGGACGGTCGTCGGGCTACGATTCACCGCCGACGATCCATCCGTGGCGACCGTGACTCAACCAACTCCGGATCAACCCCCGCGGGATCCCAGGGGCGACAGATAGGCCTGTTGAGAAACGATCATGCCCCCGCCCTTCCCTGAACCGAATGTTACGGTCGATGAGGTCAAGTGCCGCTTGGATCAGGGCGAATCCCTGTTCCTCTTGGATGTCCGCCAACCGGAGGAATTCCACATCTGCCGACTCCCCGACAGCATTCTCATCCCGATGGGCGAAATACCGGCTCGTCTTCACGAGTTGGACCCTGAACAAGAAATTATCGTCTACTGCCACCACGGCATCCGCAGTGCCCGAGTCACGGCCTTTCTGCGCCAAGCTGGTTTCCCGCGGGCGAGAAATCTGCGAGGCGGCATCGACGAATGGTCCCGGCGGATCGATCCTTCGGTCCCGACGTACTAACCAGGTTTGACCTCCCAGCTATCAACTTGCCGGCTGATGGAACAATTTCCAACGCCTTCGGTGGCGAGATTTTCCCGTGCCCGGGAGTAACCTGACCCCTTCGCATCGAATTTCGCCAGGAGGGTCAGCTTCCGCTAAAATCACTCTGCCTCGGGTTCCACGATGGCGGGCGTGCCGAGGCTCACGCAGTCTCCGCTCTCTTGACTTTCTTCCCCAATCCAGGTGGAAGAACCCGAGCGTGGTCGTCCTGTCGCACCGGACGAGTTGGAACAACATGAATTGGCTACTCGCGGAATATCTGCTCAAAGGGATTTTTCTCGGCCTGCTCGCGTTCGCATCGCTTCAACGCCCGACCGGATCGCAGACGGGTATCTTGGCGGGCTTCCTGTTCGGCGGCTTGGCGTTGGCGCTAGTTCTGTCTTTCATGGCTTGGCTGCCCCGGGGCATCAAGGTCGGGGGGAAATTCCTCGCGCTGCTGCTGTTCCTCCTGCTGGAAAGCCCGACACTCGTTTATTTCGGCCTGATCGGCGGGCTCTTCACCGGAGCATTGTGGGTCAAAAACCCCGAGGCAAGTCAGGGGCTGCTCCCCATCTGCATCGGTGGGGGAGCACTGATTGGTCTGGCGATGGGAGAAGCTCGGCGGATTGGCATGGCCAATGTTCGCTCGCTGGTCGCCGCCGCTGTGGCCTGCATCCTGGTCGGCGTGGCCATCTATTTCATCGAAAACGATCCTATTCTCCATCGTCAAAGTGGGTCCGACATTCGCCGACAACTTGGTATTCATCTGCTGTTGGGCCTCCCTTTCTTCTATCTGCTCACCTTTGCCGGTCGTGCCGAAGAAAGCGAAGCGGAATTCGCAGCCTTGTGCGGGACAATGGCGGTCGGTGTTTGGTTGGTGAACCTGACACCGAATTTGCCCTCCCTTGCGTTAATCCTCCCCGCCGGACTGTACATCGTGTACACGCGACAAGTTCTGCCCGGCTTGCGCGTCTTCAAACACACACTCCGCGGGTACAGTTACATGCAGATGGGGCAGGTCCGTGCCGCTCTGCGAGCCTTCCGCCGCGCGCTGACTCTTGATCCCAACAACGAACTGGCCTCGGCCGGCTTGGCGCGAGTTCATTCCGGCATCGATCCCAAACAATTGGCCGGCGATACTGAGACCTTGGCCCTACTCGATCTGGACCTTTGTTTGACACGAGTGGCGCGGCTGCTTTGGCATGAAGCGCCGTCGTCGGCCCAAATCGAGGAGGTTCAACAGTTGCTGGATTTGGTCTCGTGGCAAGCTCCGACGCGACGCCCCGAGGTCGAGTATTGGCGAGCCGTCGCCGACATGCGTCAACATCGGCCCGAAGCCGCTGCCGAACGCCTGATCCGTTTATTCGATCCCCAAGCCTGGTCCGACGCCGAGCAGCCGTCCCGACGAAAGGTCCTGTTCCCCGCGTGGCAGCTGGCCTTGCTGCGCTCCCGAGAACTGGCGAATCGAATGGGCCGCTCCCAGTTGTCGCTGCCCGGCCGACGAATGGAGGCGATCGCCGCCGTTGAACAGGCATTCACTCAAGCGCCCAACGAGACCGAGATCTGGGAAATGAAACGACTGCTCTACGACGGTCTGACGCTCGAGCAGTATCAGCAACGCCGACCGGTCACGATCGACGAGTTCGACCCGGGGTTTGCCCGGGAGTTGGGCCGAGCCTTGTTGACCGACCCGAACCGTTGGCGGCAGGGAATGGAGTATTTGGAGATGGCGGCCGACGCCGATCCCGCCCATGCTCCCAGCACCTATCTGGAAATCGCCCAAACCTATGAGCGCCTCGGCGACGTCGAAGCGATGAGGGCCACCTTTGACAAACTCCGTCAATCGGGCTTGGCCTACGGTCCGAAAAATCTGCCGCCCGATGAAGCGACGACCTTCTACATGGCGATGAAGCAACTCGCCGACGATGCCGCCGCGCGAGATGATGCACGGTCGGCCATCTCGCATCTCCGTCTGATCGTCGAGGGCGACCGAGCCGGCTTGCAAACCTTCCGCCAATTGGCCGAGATGTACGAACGCCTCGGCGACGCTTTGCCCGCACTGCACTACAACGATCTGGCTTTAGTCTACCAGCCGAAAAACCCAGAGCTTCTCGAACGGAAGGACAAATATTACTACTCGGTCATGCCGGAACAGTTGGCCCAAGCTCCGGAGCCGATCCAGAAAGGCTTCGACGTCGATTATTGCCTGACCAAAGCACGGCAGTTGTTGGCCCGGCGCAACGCAGACCTCGACGTCATCGACTGGGGATGGCATTTGGCTCGGCTTGCGTCAGTCATTCGGCCCCAACATGTCGAGCCGAAACTCCTGATCGCCCGAGCCTTGTTGTGGAAGGGCGAGAAAGACGACGCTTTGCGGATCCTCGAAGACCTTCGCGAGGCCAAACCCTCGAAATTCGCCTCCGACTCAGAAGAAGACGCTTGGTATCGCATGCTGCAAATGCTGGGCGATTTGTATTTGAACGAGTTTTCTCGTCCCGATCTGGCGATCTCTTGCTATCAGGAATTTCGCCAAAGTCCCAAAAGCGGTGCCGACACGCTCTTCAAACTGGCCCAAGCTTACGAAGCTTTGGGCAATGTGGACAAGGCTTTACGTTATTACGAATCGGTCACGGGTTACACAGAACATCCCCGGTATTTCGATGCCCAAGCCGCGGTGCGACGGCTGAAGTCTGGACAAGTCGGCGGCTAAACGAGACGCCATCCCCCGGGAGTCTGTGCTTTCGCTAGGCTGGCTCATATTCTGGTTAGCAGAATCATGACCGAGTCTAAAGCGATGATTGAGGTCGATCATCTGAGCAAGGATTACGGCCAGGTGATGGCCGTCAATGACATTACCTTCCACGTCGGGAGAGGAGAGATCGTCGGGTTCCTCGGCCGCAACGGGGCCGGGAAATCGACGACGATCCGCATTTTGACCACCTATCTGCCGGCCACCAGCGGGATCGCGCGAGTGGCTGGTTTTGATGTCATGACCCAGTCGATGGAAGTGCGTCGGCACATTGGCTACCTGCCAGAAAACGTGCCGCTCTACAACGAAATGCGGGTGGCCGAATACCTGGATTACCGGGCCAAATTAAAGGGCGTGGAGCGGCGGGAACGCCTTCAACGCATCGAAGAAGCGATGGAACGCTGCCGCATCCGCGAAGTCCGGCAGCGGTTGATCGGAACCTTGTCGCGGGGCTATCGCCAGCGAGTGGGCTTGGCCGATTCTCTGTCCCATCGCCCGCCAGTGCTTATTATGGACGAACCAACGAGTGGTTTGGACCCTCTCCAGATTCGGGAAACACTGCAAACGATCAAGGATCTTGCCGCCGAACACACCATCTTGTTCTCGACACACATCCTGGCGGAAGTCGAGGCAATCTGCCGACGAATGATCGTCATCCACAAAGGCCGGCTCCTCGCGGATCAGACAATGGCCGAATTGACGCAAGACGATGCTCGGCATCTGGTGGTGGAGATTCAAGGCCCCAAAGAGGGGGTCGTGTCGGCGATCAAGTCGGTTCCGGGTGTGTCTCGGGTGTCGAGCCGGACGGACGAGGGGGGTTGGTTGGAACTGGATGTTCGTGTGGCCGACCGAGCTGACCCACGAGAAGCCATCTTCAAAGAGGTCGTCAAGCACCAGTGGTCCTTAAGACGGCTGGAGGTGCGTCGGCGAAAACTGGACGACTACTTCTACGATCTGATTCGCCGGGCCGATGAAGCCGCCGTCTCCGCGGCATGATCGGAGCGTTCGGGCTGCCCATGTTTCACGTGATGACATCCTTGGCTGCCACATGTTGGGAGTAATTGGGAATGTCCACTCAAGGCACCGCGACCCCAGAATCGGCACCGTCGCTGCTACGCCACGATGAGCCGAAACTCGCCCGATCGATCGGCGGCATCGGCTGGGGCGTCGTCCTGATGGGGCTCGTGATCGTCCTGGCCAATCGCTCCGCCGAAACTCCTCGCCTTTTCTCCGAAGGTTGGGGTTGGCTGTTCGTTCTCACCGGGATGACGGCTGGCTTGGCCCACGCCGCCGCTGAAACCGACTCTCTCCTCCGCCGCCTCATCGGGCTGGTCGGCTCCGTCCTCGTGGTGGTTGGCGTCGGCTGGGGAGCCTCCATGATCACTCGCGACCGCAGCTGGGCCGTAGGACTCATCCCTGCTTTGCCCGGAATCGCCCTGCTCGCCCTATTTCTCCGACGAGAATCCGATCTGAAGCTCCGACATAAAGGTCTGTTGGCCTTTGGGGCCACCGGGCTTCTTCTCACTGTCGTCGGCGTGCTCGGCACCATCATCGCCCCGCATTGGATGCCAGCTCGCTTCTCTGTCGCCCTGATCCTGGGCCTTCTTCTCGTTCTGATTTACCTCAGTCTCGCCGGGATCACCGACGAGACAGCGTATCGCATCGCACAGGTGTTGGGGGCGTTGGGGTTGGTGGCATTTACGTATGCCCTGCTCCGAGCCATCCTTCCGACCCTCGTCTACGACTGGCGCAACCCCTCCGAATTAGAGCACAAAATCACTTTGGCTTCGGGTGTCTCGCTGCTGATCCTGGGTGTCATCGGACGCGTCGTCCTCGGACGTTCCGGCGACACGACCGCGCTTTCGGAGAACCAGCAGGTCGGACGGAGCGGGGGTCGCTTGATGATGATTGTCGGCGTGTTTTTGATCGGTTTGGGGCTTTTGCGACTGTATTCGCCGGATCTTCTGCAACGTCTGGATTGGGGCAGCGAGCCTCCCCGGCCGTATCTGGTACCCACGGGCTTTATCCTGATGGGTGCTGGCTTGCTCTGTGGTCTGGTGGCCGTGGGCGTCATTTCGGAGAATCGGCTGGTAGTTCTCACGCGACGCGAGCTGATGGCATTTTTCGTCTCGCCGATCGCCTACTGTGTGATGGCGGGGTTCGTGTTCATCGCCACCCCTTCCTATTTCCTCTTCCTCGAGAATTTGCTCGTTCGGGCGGAGCGGGGCATTCCATTGGAAGAACCGATCGTCCAAAGTTACGTGATCGCTTTCTTGCCTGTCGTTGCCGTTCTGCTCTCCGTGCCGCTCATCACGATGCGACTTTTCGCGGAAGAGAAGCGGACCGGGACCCTCGAGGTGCTGTTGACCGCCCCCGTCAGCGATTGGCTGATCGTCCTCAGCAAATTCCTGGCGGCCTGGGGATTCTTTATCCTTTTGTGGCTGCCTTGGTGGTTGTACCTGTTGGCCCTGCGGCTCGAGGGGGGACAAGAGTTCGACTTTCGGCCGATGATCGGCTTTTCCGTCGCCTTGCTGGCCTGTGGCGCTGCCTTCACGGCGATGGGGATGTTTTTCTCCAGTCTGACGCGCGATCAGATCATCTCGGCGGCACTGGCCTTGATGGGCATGATGATTCTGGTGGGTTTCTTCTTCGTGGAGCGAAACCTTCGGGGAGCCAGCAGCGCGACGGTCACGGCCAAATCGGTCATGCGGGCTCTGTCGTTCATCCATATGTGGATCGAAGCAACTGATGGAAAACTTTACATCCGCGACATCGTCGTCCAGCTGGCCCAAGCGGTTTTCTGGATCGCCGCCACCATCAAAGTGTTAGAAGCCCGACGATGGAGCTAGAGCCTTGAGAGAATAGCCCCCGACCGATCGTCCTTTGGTTTCAGCATATCGAAGATCAGGATCCAGCGACGGATCATTAACATGGCCACCAATTCGACTCACGAACCACGCGAAATCACCGTGCAAAAGGCGTACACCCTCCTCCTCTTGGGTGGGTTGGTGGGCGGCCTCTTGTTGGTCGGCGACCTCATCGCTGCCTGGTACTGGTGGGGGCCTCTGGTCGACTTCCTCCGCGATGACAACCGCGAGAAGTTGTGGCAACCCATCTTGGCCATGGTGGCGTTGCTCGTCGGCCTGGCTGTCCCTTTCCTGGCCTTCCAGGTCGCCCGGAAATACGAGCGCGTCGATGCGACGCTCCGACGAGTCCTTTACGGCTACAACACCGTCCTGTCGCTGTTGCTCTTGGCGATGCTTCTCACCGTCATTTGTGCCTTCGCGTGGTTGAGATATCCGTTGCCTTATGACACGACCCAAGGGGGGTTCTACTCTCTTGGCGAGCGCACCAAGCAGTACGTCGCCGAGCTAGAGAAACCGGTCGTGGTTTACATGCTCTTGGACCCAGAGGACGAGATGTATCCCGGAGCGTACCAGGGGATGAGGGTCATCCTCGAACAGATGCAGTCGATCAACCCGCGTTTTTTCCAGTTTGAAGACGTGCCGATCGACGGCACCAGCCCAGGGTCGCTCCGTGATTTGATCAAGCGATTTCCGCAAATCAGCCTCCGAGCAGGCGGCGGCGTGTTGGTCGCGGTCGGCGACAAACCCGAAAACAATTACTCATTCATCCAAGCCAGCGAGTTGATCAACTTCGATTTCGCGGATCGAGCGAATCCTCAGCGGTCGTTCAACGGCGAAGTTCGGTTGCTGCAAGAACTATATTTCCTGGGCGAGGAAAAACGACGACCCATCGTGTACATCACCCAGGGGCATGGAGAACCAGATTTCAACGACCGAGGCCCCGATGGCCTGGCTCAGTTCGTTCAACGTCTGACCAGCGCGAATTACGACGTCCGGCCGCTGCAAGTCGACACCCCGGATATCGAGAAGTTCAGCATTCCGCCCGATGCCGAGGTGGTCGTCGTCGCGGGTCCCCGTCGTCCCATGCGCGACATGATCCCTGCCCTGAAGCGCTACATGAACCCGCCGGATGAGAAAGCCAAGAAAGGCCGGCTCGTCGTCCTCTTGGGGCCGACGGGGCCTGATCGCTCAAACAACAATCAGATGGTTCAAACCGGACTTGAGGAGTTCCTCCGCAGTGACCTTGGAGTGACGGCGACCTATCAACAAGTGCTGACTTTTCGCATTCGCGGTAGTGATCTGCCGATCGTGCGAGGCAATCAGCCCTACCCCGAGGCCGTTCTCGTCACGCCCATGGGCCGCGCCCTGGACACCCGCCATCCCTTGGCGCTGCTGGTCGGCGAAAATCGGGTGATCTGGACCGATGTGCGGAAGCTGGAGGCGGCCAGCGCTGGGTCGAATTCTCGGCTCCAAGCGGATGTCGTGCTCCAGGCCGACGGGTTCGTCTGGCTGGAGGAGAACATGGGCCAACAGTCGTTGGCGACTTGGCAAAAATTGCTACTCGATGCCGAAGAGCAAAAAAAACGCGTCACAGCCGATCGGTCCGCGGTCCTCGTCACCGTCAGCGAAACCCCGGCGTCGGCTGACGCACCCAATTTCGACAAGCCCAACCAGGGGCGGACCCCCAGGGCCGTCGTCATCGGTTGTTCCGCCTTCCTGACCAACGAGATGATGCCGTCACAAGGGGGAGGCATTAACTTCGATCTGATTCGAGGCTCGATCGACTGGTGCCGCGAACGCTACTCCACCATCGGTGTGGAGCCGAAATCGTATCGCTACTTTATTTTGCCCAAGCAAACCTCTTATTGGAACCTGTTCTACCTGCCCTTGGCCGCGATGGCCTTGGGCGTATTGGGATTGGGCGTGATCGTGTGGAACGTCCGACGCAGCTGACTTGTCGGTGCCGAAATCCGCTCTCACGCCAACGCTGAGTCGATGCATCGCCGAGTGACACCATGAACTTGCGAAATACGTATCTCCTGTTCGCTGCCGTCGTCGTCGTTCTGGTCGTGTTCCTCGTCGTGCTGACCTACGGGCCGAGCTCAGATGACGATTACCTGTTGGCCGACTGGCGGGGCAAAGCGAAGGGCGACGAATTGACCGAAGTGAAAAAATCGATTGATCGAGTGGAAATCGAACGATTGTCGCCGACCGGCGAAGCGATGTTGTTCGAACGGTCGGGCCAAGGTTGGCGGATGGTCAAGCCCTACCCTGCGAAAGTCGATTCGAGCGAGTTGGATCGGCTCGTCGGTAACTTGATCGACGCGCGAGTGGATCGTCGGGGGGTTGCCCCCACCTTGCAGCAGGCGGGTCTTGATCCTCCTTCCGCCGCCATCACCTTGTTCCGCGGCAACCAAAACATCCGCATCATGCTGGGGCAATTGAGCCTGGCGAGCGGAGGTCGGGTCTATGCAGCGCGGGGCGATCGTCCCAAACGTGTGCTCATGCTGCCCCGCGAGTCGATTCGGCCCATGCTGCAAGTCAATGTCGATCAGGCCGGCAGCGTCGGCGAATCGCTCCGCTCGATCACGGAATTCCGCTCGACGCACCTGCTCGCCGAAGGCTCCATCGTGCCTTGGGACACGGTGCAAAAAATCACCCTCGCGGAATCCGGTGCTGAGATCATCGTGCAACGAAACGCCGACAACTCCTGGTCGTTCATTAAACCCGACAACTTGGGTCCGGCCGATTTAGAAGGAGACCCCGCCACCCCAGCAACCATGACCATCGCCGGAGTGAAGCCGCTGCTCAGCCGACTGTCCGGCTTGCGCCTGCCGCCTCGCGAAGACATTATCGAAGGCTCGGACAACCTCGCCGAATATGGATTAGACTCCGGGAAAGAATCGTTCCGCATCGAATTGGGTCGAACTGACGGAACTCAGGAAACTCTCTTGTTGGGCAAGACCACCGACAACGACAGTAAAGTCTTCGCCACTCTCGTCGGGGAGCGACTCGTCGTCAAGCTCGACGCCAAGGCGTTCGATCCGATCCGCGCCTTGGTGAAGAATCCGAATCAAATGCGCGACCGGACTCTGACGCATCTGTTACCGTTTAACATCGACGCGATCGACATCCAATGGGCCGGCGAAGCTAAGCCGATGGAACTGCGTCGCATGGGCAACCCGCTTCGATGGTACATCTTCGAAGGAGGTGAGGCCTTCGAGAGTGCCAGCGAGACCGCCGTCACCGCGCTGCTGGACGCTCTAACCGCCAAGCGGAACATTCGGGACTTTCCAGACTCTGCCGCCGGTGATCAGGCTTTCGGGCTGGTTCAACCGACCGTCGTCATCCGTATCTGGTCGGGAGGAATCGCCCCCGCCGACACCCAATCCGACGCTAAGCCGGAGAATCAATCGGCGATCAAGCGGCCAAACCTGAAAGGCGAACCAACTCTCCAACTCGCGTTTGGCAAAAAAGACAAAGACATCGTTTACGTTCGACGAACAGCGGGGCCCCTGTCGATTCTCGTGGCGTTGCCCGAGTCCATCCTGCCGACCGTCTCTCGGCCGTTGTCCGATTACCTGGACACCACGTTGCCCTCGTTCGACAGCAAACAAGTGACCAAAGTGATATTCAATCGGGGGGAAACAAAGTACGAGGTCGAGAAACCCAATCAAGATCCTGCCGCAAGCACGTGGAATCTGGTGCAGCCGGCGGAGGTGAGCGGTCGGACGGCCGATGCGGCACGAATCGACTTGATCGTCAATGCGATGAAAAGTCTGTCCGCGACGAAGGTCATGGCGCGGCAGGCCACGGATGCCGAGTTGGCGCGATTCGGCCTCCAACCATCGCAAATCGACGTCGCGGTGCATTTAAAGGATGCTTCCGAGCCGAAAATCTATCACTTCGGGAAAGAAACGGAAGACAAGCAGAGCTTGTATGCTCGGCTCGGGAAAAGCGCTCGTGTTTATCTTGTGCCCAAGCCGCCCTTGGAGCCGTTGTTTACCGGCGAAATAGTCGATCCGACGATCTGGCGTCTGAATGCCGAAAAAGTGCGAGGCATCAAGATCATCGGCTGGCGATCACTGACAGGTGGGATGCCCTTGACCCTCGACCTCGAACGGAAATCGGCCACCGAATGGGTGGTCAAAGATCAGGCCGACTATCCGGTCGATGCTGCCAAAGCGGAATCCTTTGCCGGCTCGTTGTATTTGCTACGGACCGACCGCTTCGTGAAGAACCAAGGAGGACCACTGCCCGAGCACAAACTCGGAGAAAATGACGACACACTTCGCATCGAAGTGACGCTGGCGGAAGAGTCGGAACCGTACGTGCTCGTGCTCGGAGCGGAAACGAAGGAAAACAATGCGGAATACTTTTTTGCGTCAAGTAACAAAGCGAGCGGTGCGGTCTTCCTGGTTTTCCGAGAGCGATTCGCGGAGCTGCGAAAGGCGGGGCGGGGTTATTTCCAGAAAGTGAAGTAAGCCTGGGAATTTCCGTATCTCGTCCGGAAGAGTTGGAAAGGTCGACGAGGGGCCGGGTCTTCGCGTCGGGCGAGCGGATTTTGAGAAAGGACGGAAGCAAGGTAGAATAAGGAGAGTCAATCCGGAAGTCCCAGCGTCGAGACGTCTCGAACCAGGAAATCCGACTCGTGGAGTCGGGACCCGGGGGAAGCTGGCACATGGCCTTGACCGCCGCCGACAAAGTTTTGTTGCAGCGTTGCCTGAAGCACGACCCCGGCTCGTGGAACGATTTCATTGATCGTTTTCTTGGTCTGATCTATCACGTCATCCATTACACGGCTCATTTGCGAAGTGTCTCGTTGCTGCCCGAGGATGTCGAGGACATCGCGGCCGAGATCGTGTCCCGGCTCGTGGAGAATGATTACCAAATCCTGCGGCAATTTCGCGGGCAGGCCAGCTTGGCGACTTATTTGACCGTTGTTTGCCGACGGCTCTGTCTGCACGAGCTGACGAAGCGGCAGCGGAGGGCGGTGAGTACATCCACCAACCTGGATCGAGAAGACCGACCCAAAATGCAAGCAGGTTTGGAAAACCTTGAAGAGGTCGAACGTCTGCTACGCAAATTGCCGACCCGCGAGCGTGAGGTCGTGCGGTTGTTTTATCTCGAAGGTCGAACCTACGAAGAGATCAGCAACGAATTGCACATCCCCGTCAACTCGATTGGTCCGGTGCTCTCGCGGGCGAAGAAGCGATTGCGCCACGCCGAATCGGGATCGTCGTCATCTCCACGTCGGAGCAATGGCAAGGACCAGAGTTGAGCCTTCATCTCTGGATGAGGCCGTCAACGTTTTATCCGATGCGGCCCAATTCGCCGTTTTCATCGGCTAGAAGTCGCAGCCAAGGGCCGACAGGCCCGCCGATCAAAAACGACACACCCTCGGGGATCGGTTGCCCGTCAAAACAGTGCCCAACCGGCAAGTGTTGCCGGCGAACCCAATCCAGCCACTCGGATTCGTGATGGCGCCAATCTTGCGGGAGTAACCAGCCGAGCAAGGCCGGCGACTCGTAAGGTTCGTCACCTGGCGAGGTCGGTTTGCCGATGAGAATCAACCCGAATCGTTCGGCAGCCTCGAGCAACGCTGGGTCGGGCCAGTTCATGAACGCCGCGTTGAAGCCTCGACCTTTTAAGTTCGGCACTTGATCCGCGTCGATCTCCTCATCCGGCGCGACACGCAGTGACAACCGTTGACCGTTCCAGCGCAAACCGTCCGCACGCAGCACCGCCGACCGCAAACCATAACGCACCGGAACTCGGTCGTGCAGATCTTCGCCCTCCCATAGTTCGACTGTCCCCCAATACAGGAACGGGCTGATCGGATCCCAAAAACTCGGCTCCGGAATCACGATGCGACGGGTCAGGGGGAAACCGGGAAGCGGTTGCGGCAGTTTGCGCAGCGGATAGGCCACCTCGATCGTCGTGGCATACGGGGAAGTTGGTCCCAACAACCGACCGCGAAGATCCGTATCTGCCGAGAAAAACTCGGTATCGCCGAAGACCAGAAGGTCGGCCTCGACGGGGCTGAGGCGGCGAGGGGCCAGGCGCAAACGCACGATTCGATTGGGCATCCTGAGCCGATCTCCGCAGTGAGTCCGAATCCGTTCAACGAATCAGTTCATTCCAATCCGTGGGGAACACGAGCCAACCGGATAGGACCGCGTACCACCGAAACAGTCCGAAGGCGAAGAAAGCGAGCCAAAACAGAGCGTGAAGCCATGCGACACCTCGTTGCCAAACGAGCAACCGTTGAGCGATGGTTTGTCGAATCGCTTGTGGGAACGCGGCCATGAAACACAACCCAAGCAGAAGGGGATGCAAAATCAACCCCAACGGATGGAAACTGACGGCGCGTTGCCAACGGCCGCGAAACAGGTTCGCTCCACTGCGCGTCATCCCGCAGCCCGGACAAGGTGCGCCGGTCAGGTTTTTCCACAGGCACAGATCCACGCCCAGGCCCCTTTCGGGGGGAATCACGACGACGGCCGTGAGTACCAACCAACACAGGCGGATCTGTCGGCTGGCGAGAAACGCCGAAAGCCACCATTGCTGCTCCGGCTTGGAACGAACGGCATCCATACCGTCAATTTAACAATAAAGCCCGCACCTGGCGGGCTTATCGGTAGGGGCAGAGACGAGGGAACAGCAGCAATCTGAACTCGTTCCAATCGACCAACAACGGGTCAAATCATTGGAAGCTACGCAACCAGGCCTCGAAAGCAGGAACTTGAGATGCGACCGTCCGTTTCGGTCCAAGAAGCTTGATGAGATACCGACCTTCGGGGGAGACCCACACCGCTACCAACATCCGATAGTCGGGCCGTACCTCTCGCACCGCGGAGTCAATCGAATTCTTCTTCGGGTGATAGGTGCCTTGAACGTCCAAGCAGGTCAACACGGCTCGGGAGTTTTTGATGGTCCATTCCCGGATGGCTTGATCTTTTGGGAGACTCGTCGGTAGGAGAAACAGCTCTTTCATCTTGCCGATTTGCTCAGCGGCTGGACCATTGGGCAGCTTGACGATGACCAACTCGGCATCTTCCTTGTCACCGTTTTGACGTCGAATTTGGAACTGGTACACCCGACCCCGGGTGAAAGCGGGTTCAGCCTTCCACGACACTGGGGCCATCGCGGTCAGACCATCCAAACTTACGGGTGTACCCTGCGGCGAATCGCCGGCCAAGAGGATCAGACAACAGCCAGCAACCAATGCCTTGCGCATGAGCGGCTTCCCTCGCGACTGAGAGCCGAAGCATAATCACACCAACCCAAACGAGCAACACCAGTTCGAAGGCCGTCTCGATTCCTCAGCCAAGGGGCCTGTGACCCCGAAGCTTGTTTTGCTCGGGCACGAGCATTTCCCCAACTGGCGTTGGTCCTGGAAGCCTCACTCGGCAATCGGAGTGGACCGAGACGAGACAGGCGGCGAGTCGGGGAGGTTTCGCTCGAGTTGGTTGAGATCGCTTGCAGGAGGATAGGGGAATTCGGGGTGACAGGATTCGAACCT
>CAKZUU010000468.1 GCA_937922175.1 uncultured Gemmataceae bacterium | reverse complement strand
CTTGTTCGGAGCGATGGGCTTGTTTCTCATGCTGGCGGGTTTCGCGGTGCTCACCGCCGCCGTCGGCATGCGTTGGGCGTGGGACATGCACCTGGTGCGAAACCCTTTGCTTTTGCTCAGCGTGATGTTGGAGTTGTGCGGTGTGCAGCTTCTCTCCACCGGGTTGCTCGGCGAGTTGCTGGCGCGAACCTATTTTGAAAGCCAAGACAAACCGCCCTACGCCGTCCGGGAGACACGCAATCTCGTCGCCGATGAGGCGTCGCTCAAGGTTGCCGCTTAGCAGATCGCTGAGCGACGGCCGACGCATCGATCGAGGCCCACGCCGATTCATTGCCGACAGCAACGATCTCCTCGCGATGATACATATCCCACGCCCGCGCCAGGATCCGACCCGGCAAACGATCTTTCAGCTTATCCCAATCGGAGGAAGTGAGGAACAACACGGCCGGTGTGGGCACCGCGAGATGCTCGATCGCTCGTTGCTCGTCATCCCAACGCTGCACCTCCCGTTGGCTGTAAAAAACGAGACTCGGTTGAAAGTAAAGGTAGGTCGCCAGTCGCCATTCCTGATCGGACCGTGTGATCCCGCAGGCAACGAGCAACGGTCGCGACGATTTGGATGAATCGAATTTTGCTGGCGTCCCTCCCATCAACCCCGCCATGACGATGACGCACCCCGTCATCAGCCAACTCACCGCCGCGGATCGCTGCCGAAGACAAGCGAAAATGATGCTTCCCACGGCCACCGCGACGAGCAGCAGTCCCCATGGGATCAAATCGGCCAATGCCGGGACCGGCCGAAACCATGTCATCTCGATGCCGAGGCCACCCGAAAACACGGCAAAACCGATCGACAGAATCCCACCGATCAGAATCAACCACGACGCACTGTAAATCATGAGTCCCCGTCGGGGTTTGACGACTCCTCGCCGCCATCCGTCGATGAATCGTGCCGTCAACAGGGCGAGTGCCGGGTACATTGGCAGACCATAACCAGGCAATTTGGTCGCCGACAAACTGAAGAACGTCAAATACGTTCCGAGCCAGACCAACAGGAAACGGCCCCCCGCCGTCGCTGAATCCCCTGCCACCCTCTGCCGAGTATCCCTCCCAGCGCAGCCCAGCACGGGGAGGATCCACACCGACCAGGGAGCGAATCCGACTAGCAGGAACAGCGCGTGGTAAAAAATCGAACCGCGGTGAGAGTGATCGGCAGACAAGAAACGCTGCACGTTGTTTTTGAGAAAAAATCCTCGGGCGAATTCGCCGCGGGTTTCGATCGTCACCATGAGGTACCAGGGCAAGGCGACCAGAACGAAAGCTCCGATCCCCCACAGCAAACGGCGATTCCAAAGGTTTTTGACATCCCGCTGCCACACCAAGAAGAGCAAAACCACGAAGCTCGGAAGCACCAGCCCGACCGGTCCTTTGGCCAAAGTTGCCAGACCGCAGGCCGCGCCGAAGGGCACAAACCAAGCCGTTCGCGTCGCTTCCCCCTCGGTGGGCGGCCAGTAGCCACGCCAGAAAGCGAGAAAGGTCAGTGAGGTGCAGGCGAGCAGCAAGGCATCGGGATTGGCAAATCGACCCAATATCACGACCAATCCCGAACTGACCAGCACCACGCCCGCCAGTGCACCGACAGCAGCTGAGTACATCCATCGACCGAGTTCGTACACGGCGGCGGCGGCTACCAGGACGCCCAGGGCCGACGGTAATCGAGCTCCACCTTCGTTCACACCCACGACTCGGTAAGCCAGCGCTTGGCACCAGTATTGCAAAGCCGGCTTGGCATCCCGTAGCTGGAAGTTGAAGCGGGGCACAACCCAGTCGCCCGATTCGTACATTTCCCGGGCTGCTTCCGCATTTAACCCTTCGTCGATATCCCACAGACTGGCACTGCCGAGATTCGGCAGAACCGTCAGCGCCCAGGCAATGATCAAGACGGCGTAGCAGAAACGACGGGATCGAAACGCAGCATCCATTCCGCAAATCCATTGCACCAAATCGGGCCACCGCGAGACTATAACGAACTCAGCGATTTTGGGGAAGCGAGGATGCGGCGGCGAGATCCACGCTCCCTGCCCCCTCGGGTCGAGGAGGAACGCTTGCCGTGAACCCCAGCCACCAAAGATATTGCGTCAGATAAAAATAGTTCGGATACCCCTGAGTGTGCAACAAGCAAAACGCCCACAAGGCCGTCCCCAATCCCAACGCCGACGCTGCCGACCCTCGTGGTGTCATGAATCCGATCACACCGATCATGACCAACGCCAGACCCCAACCCAGCTGCCGGGGCATTTCGATATTCCCCTCGTGATGCAGAAAGCTGGCCAGAGTGATCGACCCGTATTGCGCAGGGCGATGCAGATGTTTCCACAACACGACGTCGAGGAACAACGCGGGATCGGCGAGGAACCACGGCAGCATCACCCCAACCCCGACGACCACTCCCGCCAGCCAAAACTTCCATGAACGACCCCACGCCACCGCAACAGGCCAAACGAGCGGCAGACCGAACTGTTTCGCCGTCAGCCCGAATCCCAAAAGCATTCCGCCCGCTCGCCGCACGCCCATTGACGGATCCGCCAGCACCAGACCCCAGCCCCAAAGGGCCGCCAACATCGGTTCGTACCACGCTTGTTCGATGATAAATGGGACCCGCACGGCGTTGAGGTAGGTCGCCATCGCGGTCACGCCCCATACCATGACCCTTCGTCTCCACGCCAAGTAACCCAAGGCCAAGCCCGCGAGCACATCGGCGACCACGTTTGACCAGCGGACATCAATTCCCAAGGCCCGGGGTGGCAGCGAAAGCAGCAGCGGCAACGGAGGATAGCCGGCCGGACGTGGGTCCGGTTCCTCCCCGACGCCCCAGCGATCCGCTCGCTCGGTGCCATACGGCGATTCGATGGGATGAGCATAGGGGTTTCGACCGGCGAGGATGTGGTCCGCCCCGTCTCGGAGCAAGGCATACACGTCGATCACCGGGTCCGGCGATGCGGATAATGTCATGGCCCGCGTGGTGAAGCCGAACACGATCGTCAACGTGGGTATCAGCGCCACCACCAGGCGACGCTTCCACGACCACTTGGTTGCCCACATGCTCCAGAACAGGCTGAGCGGCAAACAGCAAACGCTCAAGCATCCCAGGTAGCAACTCCACCACAGGCGGAGCCGAGCCGATCCATCGTCGTTGTACAGCAACGTCGGCGTCACCAGCGACGCAAAGGTGAGTCCCCAAGAGAGCGGCACGACGAGAAGCGCCCCGACCATCTCCCGCCGAACTGACCCTCCGGATGAGGGCGGCACCCACAGCGCCCCGACACTCAATACTCCGGCAACGACCACAGCGAGAAACGCCCCCCGACTGTAAAAGCCCCAAGACGGAAGAGTGCCCAAATTGAGAACGGCAATCGCCAGCACAATCAAAGCAGAGCGTGGGGGTAACTTGATCATCAGTCGCGATGGGTGGCAGACTTGCTCACGGTTAGCAGAAATGTGGGGTTCACCGCCTCGAAGCGGATCGAATTCATTTGTTCGACGCCGCGCGACACATTAACCAGCTGCACTTCGACGCCGTCGGTGAGAGATTTGAGGATCGAATAGACGGCCGAGAGCATTTCTATTGTGCCGACGTTGACCACCATCCGACCGCCACAACGAAGAGCTTGATAGCTGGCGTGCAACAGTCGAGCCACCTCGCCCCCGTTGCCCCCGATGAAGATCGCATCGGGAGCTGGAAGGTCATGGAAGACGGCCGGCGCGATGCCCAGAACCGGTTTGACGTTTTTAATGCCGAACGTTTCCATGTTGGCGACGATCAAGTGATAATCGGGGGCCTCTTGCTCGATCGCATAGACGATTCCGGGCGCGACAAGTTGAGCCGCCTCGAGGGCAACGGAACCTGAACCGGCCCCGACATCCCAGACCACGTTGCCGGGCTGCAAATCCATTTGCGCGAACGCCAACGCGCGCACCTCCGCTTGAGTAATGAGACCGCTTTTCGGTCGGCTTTGCGCGAAGGTGTCGTCGGGGTTACCGAATCGCCTCAGTTTTCGGCCGGACCGCGGCACATCGGGGAGATTCGGCTTCCGCCGCAATATCATCACGTTCAATGGGGCGAAATCCATCTCGGCGATGTCTGCTAAGTCCCCTTGAGTCAAGCGTTCGTCCGGCCCACCCAGATTCTCGCAAACGTAGGCACGAAAGTAGTCGATCCCTCGAGCGAGGAGTTCACGAGCGATCGTGGCCGGGTCGTGTTCCTCACTCGTAAACAGTCCGACCGTCTCGGCGCTCCGAATGCGATCCAAGACTTCGTCGAGCGACCGTCGGCCCACGTCCGTCAAATACGCTTCCTCCCAAGACTCCTTGATGCGGGCGAAAGCGAGTTGCATGCTACTGACATGAGGAACGACCTCAAAGAACTCCTGGCCAATCCGATCACAAAGGTATCTCGCCACCCCGTAAAACAACGGATCGCCGCCGGCGACAACGACCATGTTCTTGTGTCCCAAGTTTGCGCGGATCACTTCGACGGTTTCGTTCAGATCTTCGCCGATCCGCTGTTTCTCGCCGGGAATGTCGGCGACCAAGGGGAGCACGGCGTCCGAGGCAAAAACAAGGTCGGCCCGCTGCAACATCTCACGCGAGCGAAGACTCACACCGCTCAACCCATCGCTGCCGATCCCAATGATGGGAACTTTCGCCTCGGATCGCTCCATGCCGCGATGCTATCCCGATGTGGCGGCAATGTCCACCGTGCGTCGGAATCCGCATGATAAGGGCAATTGACGAGGAGGAATGACAAAAATGACAGCGATGCACCTTTGCGTTGTTCTGATCGGCATGCCGCCGACCGCTTATCCCCGAGCGGAACTCCTGGTCGAACCGGAGGCCTTGGTGACGCCCCGCGACAAGGCGATCTACCTCGACACTCGACCGCCGACGGCCTACCAGGCAGGGCACATTCCCGGCGCGTTGTCCGTCAGCGCTTCAGCCTGGAGCCGACGGTTCATCGAGTCCCGCGACCCGGAGGTCTGGGGCCGATTCCTGGGTGACTTGGGGCTCTCTCCGGATCGAGAAATCATCGTGTACGGCTCGAACTGGACCGAGTCCGCCCGCGTTTGGTGGATCCTGAGGTACTGGGAATTTGCTCAGGTCCGGATCATGAATGGCCCATTCTCTGCTTGGATCGCGGCGGGAGGAAAACCGACCACCGACCAGCCGATGCCCACCCCGGTGAAACTTCGCTTAACACCCACCACCCGCTGGGTCGACAAACAGGAACTCCTCGAATCAATCAAAGAATCGTCCGTTCAGATCGTGGACGTACGGACAGAGAAGGAATACCGGGGAGAGACCGGAGGTTCCGCGAGGAGCGGATCGATCCCTGGCGCGAAGCATCTTGAATGGACCGAGTTCATCGACCCCAAGACGCAGAGATTGAAGCCATCGGTTTCGATCGCGCAATTGCTGAAGGAGACCGGCATCGACCTGACCCGACCGACCGTGACATATTGCCACGCGGGGGGCCGATCGTCGGTGAGCGCATTCGTCTTGGAGTTAATGGGAGGCCAAGCGGTACGGAATTACCTGCGCGGCTGGTCGGAATGGGGAGAATCGCCCGATACTCCCGTGGCGCTGCCGCCCAAAAAGTGAAACCCATTGCGGTCGCTTCAACGCTTCTTTACAATCGATCCAAATTTTTGCCCATCGAGGAGCGGATCCGTGAATGAGATCGCGCCATCGTCGGCTTCCCGCGGCTCTCCGACAGTACCGGACACTCACCCGCCCGCGTTCTGGTTTTTCTTCTGGGGCGAGTTTGCCGAGCGTGCCTCCTACTACGGCATGCGGACCCTCTTGCCGCTCTATCTCACCACGGTCCTCCGCTTCGACGACGCTGACGCCAGCTCGATCTACTACGCTTTCAAGATGTCCGCGTATTTCCTGCCTCTGCTGGGCGGAATCATCGCCGACCGCTGGCTGGGCAAGTACTGGACCATCGTCGGCTTCTCCATCCCTTATGTGATGGGACATTTCATCCTCGGCATCGAAGAGCGTTGGGCCTGTTTTATCGCGTTGGTGCTGCTGGCGTGTGGCACCGGCGTCATCAAACCCAACATCTCCGCTTTGTTAGGACAAACCTACGATGAAAAACGCCCTGGTCGCGAGGCCCTTCGTACCTCCGCCTTTATGTGGTTCTATTTTTCCGTGAACGTTGGCGCCCTGATCTCGATGTTCGCCTTACCTTTCATTCGTGATCGCTCCGGTTACGCGGTGGCTTTTCAGTTTCCGGCCTGGCTGATGGTCTTCGCTCTCGCTTTCTTCGCCGGCGGAAAGCCGTTCTACTCCCGCGAAGAGCGCGTGACTCACGTTCTCACGCCCGAGGAGCGACGTCAGCAACGAGAGACGCTTTTCCGGCTTGCCGGAGTGTTCCTCCTCATCGCATTCTTTTGGTTCGCCTACGAACATAATGATAGTATCTGGGTTTATTTCGCCCGCGACTCCATGTATCATGGCTTCCGCATTCCGGATTGGCTACCGGCATGGCTGGGGGGCGGCAAGCAATGGACTCAACAGGCCGACTCCTATCAATATGTCAATTCCTTGTTCGTCCTATTGTCGATCCCTGCCTTCAACACCTTGTTTCGATTGATCGATCCGGAAAAGAAGGTTTTCACGTCCGTCCGGCGTGTCCTCATCGGTTTTGCTCTGACCGCTGCCGCCTCAGGAGTCATGGCCATTGCGGCGTGGCTGAGCGGCAACGGGGAGCGGCAGGTCTCTGCTTACTGGCTCATCGCCGCTTATATTGTGCTGACGTTTGGAGAAGTCCTGCTGTACGGGACGATGTTAGATTTATCCTATGCCGCCGCTCCCAAGAGAA
>CAKZUU010000467.1 GCA_937922175.1 uncultured Gemmataceae bacterium | reverse complement strand
CGCCGACACGCGCATGAGTTGCTCAGCCGCGAAGACCTGAAGATCCTGGTCAACAAGGTGCGGGAGACGGCACCGGCGGTCGTCGATGAGTTGATCCCCAACATGCTGACGATGGGAACGCTGCACCGCGTTCTGGTCCTCTTGCTCGAAGAACGCGTGCCGATCTCGGATTTGACCCGAATTCTCGAGAGTCTGGCGAATCACGCGGCAACGACGAAGGACCCAGCGGAGTTGACGGAAAAAGTCCGTTTGGACATCGGTCGCTCGATCTGTGATCGCTTTCGCGACGAAAGGGGCCGGCTCCGGGGGTTGATTTTGGATCCCCGATTAGAGTTGGAACTCAGGCGGTCAGTCCAAGGTGGCCATTTGAATCTCGAACCCTCGCGTTTGGAATCGCTCATCCAGAAACTCGCTTCGGAAATGGCCAAGGCGATGGCGCAAAATCGAGACGCCGCCCTGTTGTGCGACGCCGGGCTTCGAAGACCGTTGCGGAATTCCATCGTTCGGAGTTTGCATGACCTTTCGGTCATCGCGTATCAAGAAGTGCCCACTGATTACCTCCTCGAGCCGGTGGCCTTCCTTCGACCGGAGGATTTGGGGGGAACGTCCGTGAAAGCCGCTTGAGGTTTGGTGAACCAGGCAAAACGGAGGCGGTATGAGCGACGCCGTTCAAGAATATCGCCGGACTGCCGAGCAAACTCGCCGCGATGAGCTCGTCTTGGCTCATTTACCCTTGGTCCGCCATGTGCTCGGGCGACTGCTCATCAAGCTCCCGCCCGGCGTCGATCGAGAAAATCTCGAAGCCGCGGGTGTCTTGGGACTTGTCGAAGCCGCGGCTCGATTCGACCCCAGTCGTAATGTCAGTTTCAGTGCCTTTGCCTATCGCCGAGTGCAAGGGGCGATCCTCGATGAATTGCGGCGGAACTCCGTCTTCCCCCAACAGATTCTCGAACGCATCGCGCTGGTCCGAGAGGCTCGTCGCCGACTGCCCAATCCGGCAACCTTTCAAGAACTAATGGCGGCCACCGGGTTGTCCGAAGACGAGTTGGCCGAGACCTTGGGGGCCATGCGACTGACTCGCACGATCTCTTGGGAGGAAATTCAGAACGAAGGTCATCGACATCCCCAATCTCCTGCCGAAACGTCTCTCGAAGAGCTGGAGCAGATCCGTCTGGTCTCCCAGGCCATCGAAGCCTTGCCGGAACGCGAACGCACCATCATCACCCTTTACTTTCGCGATGATCTTCGCCTTCGGGAAATCGCGGAAATTGTCGGATTGTCGGTCTCCCGTGTGTCGCGTGTGATCCAGGCCACCCTGTACAATCTTGCGGAGAGTCTTCATGCCAAGGGCGTCGAGATCCCCCTGGCGGCGCGGTGGCGTGTGATCTAACGAGAGAGGCGAATCATGAGCGAAGCTGCAGGCTCTGTCCTTGTCGGGACCAAGGTCCGAGTGGTGGGGCCAAAGCGAATCGGCGAGCCGGCGACGGGAGAGCCTCTCCCGGCGGGTCCTCGCATCGAGGTGGTGAAGGACGGAGACCATGTGCGAGGGGTTGAGATCACCTGTCGCTGCGGCGAGGTGATTCGCTTGTGCTTTGAAACGAATGCTCCCGATTGAACTTGCGGAGCACGGCGGTGGTGAGTATACGCGTCCCGCCGCTCAGGGCGATTTTCGACCGCAGGGGAGACTGGGTCATGACGACCCGTCGCCGAGCATTGGGGTTGCTCCTCGGACTCAGCGTCCTGGGGGCGGGTTGCACACCGATGTCCTCGTCCCGCCGGCTTGACCCGGCTTCCCATGCTGCTTACACCGTGTCCATTCGTGGTCCTCGCTCGTCCGAGTTTGCGGAATTACAGCAAAAGACCGGTCGTGAGACCGATAACACAGATAGCAAGGGAACCAGCGCGAATTCCGCCTCGACGGGTGTCCAGTTGGCGTCGAGCGAGACGAAGTCGTCGTCGAAGTCGAATGCCACCGACGCTTGGCTGACTTTGGTCAAAACGGCAGAGGAGCAAAACCCGGAAGATCCTCGACCCATGCCGGCTCCATCGGCTCCGCCGATTTTCGAGAATGGCGAGCGCTTGCCGGCACCGAAGTCGGTTCCGCCACGCGACATGCCGACGGTTGAGGGGCAACGGTTACGATTAGGGCCGGGCGAATCGGCCGCGGAACGAGCGGTTCTGCTGGCGCAGATGCTGGACGCCGCTCAAGCGGAATCCCGCACCCTGCGTGACCGCGTTCGGGCACTGGAATTTCAGGTGCAAGAGGTGGATCGCGCTCGTGACGAAGAGCGGAAGTCGGCAGCCCAAGCCGCCGCCGACGCCGTGCGTTATCGCTTGCGCATGGAGGCCTTGGATGAAGAGGTTGCGGCTCTTCGCGAACGCTTGCGCCGAGCCGAAATCCAAGACATGGAAACTTTGCGCGAAATCATCTCTGTCTTGGAACGCCTGCTCAATGATGAGCGACCCGCGAAGACCTCATCCCATTAGTCTCCCTCGGTCATGTCGAACACTGGCGTCTGCTCTTCTCTGCTGCGTCAGCCTGATTTCCCCAAGTTGCCGACTGACACGCTCTGCCTCGTGTGAGCCGGAAATGGCCGTACCGGCGGGTCCAACGTTCGGCCAGTATCACCTACTTGGTTTTGATTGGCGACGGGTGAATCGAGTTCTCATTGTGCCGCCTTTCAATCCGTCGAACTATCCCCGAGCAGGCACCGAGATTCGGCAGGCTCTCGCCGCCGAACTGCAACAACTGGGGCGATTCGAGATTGTCAGCCCGCCTCCCGATCATCCGGACGATTTTGCCCGACAGGTTCATGTGAACGGAACCTTCGACGAGGCCGCCTTGATCGCCGTCGGACATCATTTCCACGCTGGTGTGGTCATCCATGTCGCCATCACGCAGTACCTGCCGTACACTCGGCCCCGGGTTGGCCTTGTAGTTCAGGCGATCAGCCCTCAGGAGGCGAAGGTCGTCGCCAGTGTGGACGGGCTTTGGGACAGCGCCGACCCTGCCGTCGCTCAGCGGGCACGTGACCTTTACCGATGTGCCGAGCCGCCCCGATGGTATCAA
>CAKZUU010000466.1 GCA_937922175.1 uncultured Gemmataceae bacterium | reverse complement strand
TCGAACGGTTCATTTCCCTCCAGGTGCGGCAATGAAACTATGGCTGTGCAGCATCCTGACGTTTTGGGTAACGCTCCACTCCCCCGCCGGTGATTGGCCGACACTACGTGGCGATGTCCAGAGGACGGGCCACGTCGCGGGCAAGCTCCCTGATTCGCTGGAAATCGTCTGGGTTCGACATTTTCAAGGCGAACGAATCGGCTCGGCCGTCGAGCCGATCGTCAGCGAAGGCCGGCTGTTTGTCGGCACGCATCAAGGAAATCTCTACGCTCTCGACGCGGCAACGGGACGTCCCTTGTGGCGATTCTCGGCCGCAGGCGCCTTTTTGCACTCTCCCGCCGTCGCTCAGGGAACCGTCGTGGCCGCTTGCACAGCCGGCTTCGTTTATGCTCTCGATGCCACCTCCGGTCGAGTGCGCTGGACGTATGAGTCAGGCCCGGGCGGCTACGCGGCATCTCCGACAATCGCGGAGGGGATGGTTCTGATCGGATCTCGCCAGGGTGAGTTTGTCGGTTTGCAATTGAAGGATGGTCAAGTCCGCTGGCGGGTGAACCTGGGGGCCCCCATTCGCCAGACCGCGGCCGTCGCTGACAACCGCGTTTTTGTCACTTGCGAGGATTTGCGCTGCCACTGTCTTGACGCGGTGACGGGCCAAGGTCGGTGGACATCGAGCCCGCTGAGGGGTCAGACGGCTCGAGATTACTACCCGGTGATTCTGAGCGATTCCCGCAGGAGTCGGGTCATCGTTCGCACCAGTCCGGTGGAGCACATGCCTCGCCGTTTGACGGAGGATCGCCATTTCCTTTGTCGGCAAGCGAAGGTTAATGATCGAACCTGGCGCGACCTCGAGAATTGGCTACGAAACCCGGAAGCCTTGGGGAACGACAATCTTTGGCGGAGCGAACAGGAGGCGATCCGCCGTTATTTGGATGAGCAGCCCTGGGCCCAAACCTTCTTCCAGTTGGACGCCGACACGGGGAAATCCACGGGTGTGGCTCCCGTGCTCTGGATCGCCGGCTGCCAAGCGGTCGGCACTCCACCCGTGGTTCTGCCCGAGGGGCGCCTGCTTGTTCTGCACCGAAGTGCTTATGGCAATTGGAATCTGGGGGTGGCCCCGCTCGTGTCACTCGGCTTCCTTGACGCCGAGCAGCGGATTCAACCCGTTCATCACCGGCACGAGATGCAGCCGCCTTGGAACACGTTCTGGGGCACGGCGGACGAAAGTCAACATTTCGTGGTGGTCGGCGATCAGGTCTTGATCGTGCATCAATCGACGCTGAGTCGCTTTGACTTGAAGACGCGGTCACTCTATCCCGTGGCGGGTGATCGCGACAGTTGGGGCGGCTTCCGAAATTTGCCTTGGGCGCGGAACGAATGGAACGGTCCGGGCCGTGGTGGGGTCGCGGTCGCCGGGGGCCATCTCTATTGGCAGACGGGGAGCCGAATCATTTGCCTCGGTCCAGCCACGTCGGGTTCCGCCGTCGATACGCCGATCGACGGACGCCAAATGATCAGCGAGCGCGGACCCGAACCATCGAAACGCGACCTAACCCGGGAGATCGACGCTGCGGTCGCCCAGTTCCTCGAACGACGCTGGGCGCCGTTGATTCTGGAACCCGGTGTCGGCGGTCGGGTCGTGGCTTTCGAACACAGCGGTCAGGTCTTCGAGGTCCTTGCTCTCGCGTTCCCACATTTGTCCGACGATCGACGAAACCGAGTGAAATCATTCCTGGCGGAAGAATGGCAACGCCATCCCCCGTATTCCGACCGCGCTGGGTATCCGCGCCACCAAGGAGCAAGACGCGAATGGCATCCGATGCCAGAGAGTTTCTCTCGCGACGAAGGCGTGATTCCGCCGCCTCACCCCTTCGGGAACGTCGATGCCGTTTGGCGTTATGCCGAGGTCTGCGGCGAATGGGAGCGAATCAGATCGCATTGGAGTGAGATTCGAGCTGTATTCGACGATTTCCGCAAAAACTTCCAGCAAAAGGATCCTGCTCGTTCGGACATTTATTTGAATCGCTATCTTGCCGCGCTGATCGCGCTGACGCGGATGGGCGATCAGCTCGACGATCGCATGACCGCGGGAGAGGCCCGATCCTTGCTCAAAAAACTCACTGAACTCGTCATCGCTCGGTGGACACGGGCTGCCGAACGGTTTCGATTGCGAACGTCGCGCGATATCAAGGAGTGGGACGAATTTCTCGTTCAGGGCGACGACCTGTTCACCAATGTTCGCCCGCATCGGGCGGTTCTCGGACTATTCCATGACCTGACACCCGAAGTGGCATCATTCGTGAGGGAGCAAGCGGGATCGGCCGCGGATCGGCTTCTCGAATTATTCGAGCAGCTGTGCCCGACGTGGTATCTCGCACATGAAGAGAGGCAACTTCATTTTGGGGAAAATCTCTTCGACACGCCCGATTTCGCTTGGGACGCCTTCCGGGCCTTTCATTACCTGCGAGATCCGAAACACCCTCCGAAGGTCACCTGGATCGACATTCCCGCGTGCCGAGCCGATTTGTTTTACATCGGCAAATTAGCCATCGCGGCTGCCAAGCGCTAAGCTGTCGGGGGGTGGCGATCCGAGCCCTTGGAGTGGGAGCAATTTTCCGGGTGAGTTGTTGCACTTCCCGGCGGCATCGCTATCATTCCCGCAACTGCCATCAACGAATCTTGAACTTTCCCAACATGAGGTAAATCGAGATGTCGATGTTCATCGGCGAAGCGTTGGCCGGCGACGGGAATGAGGTTGCCCACATCGATTTGTTGATCGGGGACAAGAACGGCCCGGTGGGGCATGCGTTCGCGAATGCCCTGGCGAATCAGTCAAATGGCCACACCAACTTGCTGGCGGTTTTAACGCCGAACTTGATCTGCAAACCGGCGACGGTGATGATTACGAAGGTCACGATCAAGAACCTGGCTCAGGCGACGCAGATGTTCGGCCCGGCTCAGGCCGCCGTCGCCCGCGCCGTCGCCGACAGCGTCGCCGAGGGGGTCATTCCGCCTTCTGATGCCGACAATCTCGTCATTGTCTGCGGTGTCTTCATCCATCCGCAAGCCAAAGACGACACGAAGATTTATCAGTTCAATTACGAAGCCACGAAAAACGCCATTCGCAATGCCATGCGTGGTGAGCCGAAAATCGAACAGATCCTCGCGCAAAAGGATTCGGCGAAGCATCCGTTTTCACCGAAGTGAGCCGATCAAGGGCGATGCGACCGGCTGGCCCGGCCGATGATTGTGCCGTGCTCGCACCGTCGCTCTTGAATTCGTCGTGCCTTGGTCCGACCGTCGTTCGACGAGCAGCGTCCTGACATGAGCGAGAAGCCTCGCATCCTCATCCAACTCGACACCGACCCACAGGCCAGCGTGTTTGATCGGGTAGTGGCCGTCGATGCGGGCTGCGACCATCTGTTCGCGTACGAAGGTGTCACGCCTGACCAGGTCACTTCGCTGGTGCATGGGGCGATCTTCACGCGCGGCCCCAAGGACCTGCACCGCACGGCTGTCTTCATCGGTGGCAGCGATGTCTCTGCGGGTGAGTTGCTCCTCGGGGCTGTCCGCCGCGCCATGCTGCCTCAATGGGGATTGCAAGTCTCGGTGCTCTTGGACTCGAACGGCTGCAACACGACAGCTGCCGCTGCCGTTCACGTGGCGAAACGTCATCTCAATTTAAGAGGGGTGTCGGCTCTCGTTTTGGGGGGCACGGGACCCGTGGGTCAGCGAGTGGCCCGTTTGCTCTTCCAGCAGGGGGCGAGCGTTCGTCTCGGTTCTCGGCAGGCGTCGCGTGCTGATACTGTTTGCGCCACCATCGTAGCACGAGGTGGGGCGGGACAGGTCACCCCCGCGGTCACGTCGACTCCCGAAGAGTTGGCTCGAGCGGTCGAGGGGCAGGAATTAATTGTCGCTGCTGGTGCTGCCGGGGTTAACCTGCTTCCTCGCTCCGCTTGGCCCTCGACGCTCCGCGTGGCCATCGATTTGAACGCCGTTCCGCCGCTGGGTATTGACGGGGTCGAGGCTGGCGACTCGGGAAAGGAGCGGGATGGCGTCGTCTGCTACGGTGCCTTGGGGGTCGGCGGCACGAAGATGAAAATACACAAAGCTGCGATCGCGAAGCTCTTCGAGAGAAATGACCAGATCTTCGATGCCGAAGAGGTCTATCATATCGCTCAGGCAATTCCCTGAACTCGTTTAAAGGGAGTTGAAAACCTCTTGCAGGGCCTGTCGCATGACAGAAGCGTTGGCGTGAATTCCGCTCCAATATTGGATGCCGATGATCCCTTGGTTGACGAGCATTTCCAGTCCGTCGATGGTGCGGCAGCCGCGTTCCTCCGCCTCTCGAAGGAATCGGGTGCGCGGTGGGTTTGGGATAACATCTGCGACGATCATTTGGGGCAATATCGAGGGGCGATGCACCGGGACACGGGCATCGATATCAGGGAAGAGGCCGATCGAAGTCGCGTTGATGACCACATCGACATTCGGCGGGACGACGAATTCCTCAGCTCCGACGACCAGGTCACAAGCGATGCCCGTGTTTTGCCGCAGTGAGTCGACAAGCTCTTTGCCCCGAGTTGGACTGCGATTGACGATGGTGATTCGCGAGACGCCCGCCAATGCCAGTTCCGCACCGATCGCGCGGGCCGCGCCTCCCGCCCCAAAGATGACCACGACTTTGCCGCGAGGGTCTGTCACCTTTCGCAACGCTTCGAGAAATCCTTTTCCGTCGGTGTTCTCGCCGACGAGTTTTCCATTGCGGCGAACGACACAATTGACGGCTCGCATCAAGGCCGCCGATTTGCCGAGTTCATCCAAATGGTCGATGACGGCGACTTTGTGCGGAATCGTGCAATTGAATCCGACGAATCCCATGGCCCGTGCTCCTCGGACGGCGTCGGCAAGGTTTTCGGGCGCGACCTCGATCGTCAAATATCGCCAATTCAAGCCGTGGTGTCGAAAGGCGGCCTCCATCATCACCTGCGTCGGGTTTTCCGCAACCGGCTGGCCAAAGCAAGCCGTTAATTCTTGTTTGAACGATCTGGTCTGTCTCATGGACTGACTCCGGTTTGGAGGAAAGGTACGTCGGCAACTTTGGCGGCCGGTCGGGGCGGAGCGATGGCTGACGGGTGGTCGGCAACTCAGCCAAAGGGCAAGTGATCTTTGCCGGGCAACTGGACAGGGGCAGGCGACCCCTTCCCGCCGCGTACTGTCGCGACCAGGTCGGCCGACCCGACGGGCACGGGGAGGTGAAACAACTCGCCGTAGCGGAAGCCACACCGACCGCCGACGGCGGCATTGTGGCCTGCGAGAAAGTGTTGCAAGCGGGCAAATCGTTCCTCATCGAATTGCGATGCGTAACATCGGACCGCCTTCAATTTGATCTCGAACGTGTCGGAGATATCGACGACGAAAGTACCAGGCCAGTGCCGTTGCTCGGCGTCAAAAGGGAAGGGGGCATAGACCAAATGCGGGATGCGGTGGGGAGGGATCCCGTCAAAGCGGTCATCCCATTTCGTCAACTGGGAATAAAACCGAGCCGCTTCGATCAGAAGTTGGCCTTGGTAGTGATCGGGAGATGCGGCGGGGGTCCGACCTGCTGCCGCGATGACGATCTCGGGTCGATAGCGACGAAAGGCCGTGGCAAGGGCATAACGATGGGTCGGCGTGTCCATCAGTTCGCGATTCGGCAAATGAAGGTTCAGGCGAAACGGAACACCAAGCACTTGCCGGGCTGCCTCAGCCTCCGCCGCTCGGCGTTCGACCGTGCCCTTGGGTGTTGGCTCGCCCGTCGTCAGATCGATGATGCCGACCCGATAGCCTTTCTTGACCATCAAAGCAAGTGTTCCGCCACAGAGTATTTCCAAATCGTCCGGATGTGGCGCGACTGCCAAGACGTCAAATGTCAATGAATCGCTCATCTTGATTTTTCGACCCCTGTGCCCGACGTTGGCGAGCGTCTGGTCCATCACCGTTGACGAACATAGCGGATTTTGCATCCGCGGGCCAACGTCTCGGCAATCGTGGGTTTCTGACCGGCGATCACCGCCCGGATTGCGTCCTCCAAATAATTCTTGGTGGGTTGAGCCGGCGGGCTGCGGTCGTCCATGGCGCCCATGTAGGCGATGCGGCGTTGCCTGTCCAACACGAAAAATTCCGGAGTGTACGTCGCCCCAAAACGGCGGGCGATCTGCTGAGTTTCGTCATACAGATAGGGAAAATTGAACTGCCTTTCAGCAGCGCGCTCGATCATCTTGTCCAAGCGATCTTCGGGAATGCGATTGACGTTGATCGCGACGAGGCCGACCTTCGAGTTCGGCCCGGCATGTCGGCGAACAAACTCCTTGATCCGCTCTTCATAGGCCTCGGCCGCCGGGCAACTGTTGCAGGTGAAAACGACCACCACGACCTCTTTGTCCTTCAAATCGTCCAACGAGTGCTTCTTTCCGTCCACACCAGGGAGCTGGCTCCACGCCGGCGCTTCGCTGCCGA
>CAKZUU010000465.1 GCA_937922175.1 uncultured Gemmataceae bacterium | reverse complement strand
TGTGTCCGCGAGATTACTTGTCGAGTTTTTTGAAGATCGGGACAATTGGCTTGCTGATCGTCGGACTCTTCGCGGCTAACCCCGTGATCAAAGCCCCACCGCTGGAGCGGGAGTTCCTCGATTCGGGGCCAACCTTTGCGGGGAGGATCTTTCCGTTTGTGTTTATCTGCGTCATGTGCGGGGCCATCTCGGGATTTCACTCGCTGGTGTCGTCCGGAACGACGCCCAAGATGGTGGACCAAGAGAGCCATATTCGACCGATCGGCTACGGGGCGATGCTGATGGAGGGAATCGTCGGAGTGGTGGCATTGCTTGCGGCGGCTTCGCTCCATCCCACAAAGCATTATTACCCGATCAATACCAAACTCGAAGACACTGCATCGGGGAAATTCAAAGATCGATTTGATCGAATTACGGTGCGGCAGGCGGCTCAAGATGCGATGCACCAAACGGGAGTGCGCGATTTCCACCAACTTCCGGTGGCCGAACGCGACCTGGGTGAGTTAGAGCGGATGGTGGGCGGCGAAGTATTGCGTGGCCGCACCGGGGGCGCGGTGACGCTGGCGGTGGGCATGGCCGTCGTTTTCACCGACGCGTTGGCGAATCTCGGCCTCACCGCGGAAGATTTCGTCAAATATTGGTATCACTTCGCCATCATGTTCGAGGCGCTGTTCATCCTGACAACGATCGACACCGGGACCCGGATCGCTCGATTTCTGTTGCAAGAAGCGCTGGGAAAGATCATTCCCCGATTTGAGCAAACGGATTGGTTGCCCGGGGCAGTGCTGACAACCTTCGCGGTGACGGCGGGTTGGGCCGGGTTGGTGGCGACAGGCTCGATCAGCACCATTTGGCCGATGTTCGGTATTGCCAATCAGCTCTTGGCTGTGCTGGCGTTAGCATTGGTAACGACATTGCTCGTCAATACGGGCCGCGGCCGATACGCACCCGTCACCCTGCTCCCCATGCTTTTTGTGACCAGCACGACGATGACGGCCGGTGGGATGATGGTGTTTGAGCAGTTTCCGGCCATGATCCGCCGGGGGCGAGAGTTCGGCCTGTCGTCGCTGGTGATGACGGGTTACTTGAACATCGCGCTGACGCTGTTCGTCGTGGTCAGCGTCGGGCTTTTGTTGCTGCTCGCGGTGTCGCGCTGGCTGGCGGTGGCTATCGGTGCCGTTCCGATTCGGGGAGAGAACGCCGGGGAAAACGCACCGGCGAAGCAGGTCTGAAAACTGTTTTCGCTGGACAGGTCCGCGCCCAATTCCTATTGATTCTGAGAGTGTGCAGGGGATGGGTTTTGCGCAAATCCATAGCCCCGCGACGCACCGGCGTTTCCCGGTGATCAGAAAGGATCTCATAGTCCATGACCCACGTCGTCTGCCAACCGTGTTGGGACTGCAAATACACCGATTGTGTGGTTGTTTGCCCGGTGGAATGCTTCTGGCAGGACGAAAAGATGTTGTATATCGACCCGCAGGACTGCATCGACTGCGAAGCCTGCGTGCCGGAATGCCCCGTCGAAGCGATTTACGTCGAGGCGAACGTTCCGGCTCAGTGGTCGAACTTCATCCAAATGAACGCCGAACGTTCCGCAGCGTTGAAAGCCTCCGGCGAGGGACGCACCACGGAAAAACAAGATCCCAAGGAAGGTCCGGAGTGCGCCAAAAAAGCCTGACAGGCCGCTGATCATTTCGACAATGACAACCGGCGCGGGAGTCGAAGTTATGTGACCGTTGACTCCCGCGCGATCTTAGATCGATGCGCCATCAAGTGATCTCGCTGCGCATCGAGCGGTTTGTCGGTTATGACAGACGCTCGAATCACGACTGACATCGGCGCCGACCGGCCGTCGACGGGAGTCCTCCTGATTCAGTTGGGCACGCCGGATGCTCCGACTCCCTCTGCCGTTCGCCGATACCTCCGACAATTCCTCAGCGACCCTCGTGTCATTGAAGCCCCTCGTTGGTTGTGGTGGTGCGTACTCAACTTGCTCATCCTTCCGCGGCGACCCCGACAGTCGGCCGTAAAGTACCAACGCATCTGGGATCCAAAGACCGGTTCGCCTTTGTTGCATCTGACTCGACTTCAGGCCGACCGCTTGCAAGAACTGCTTCGCTCGGTGACGGTGCGCTTCGGGATGCAATACGGGCAGCCCTCGGTCGCTTCGGTCGTTCGAGAGATGATCGCGAAAGGCGTGAATCGGCTGGTCGTGGTTCCGATGTATCCGCAGTACTCAGCGACAACGTATGCGGCCGCGACGGACTCCCTTTTCAAGTCGCTGTTGAACGAACGACGAGTGCCGGCCGTTCGGATCGTCGCGCCGTTTTATCGTCATCCCGCCTACATCGAGGCACAGGCCTCGGTTATCGCTCGACACCTGGCTGGTTTGTCATGGGAGCCGGAACACTTTGTCATCAGTTTTCATGGCATCCCGTTGAAATACGCCCAAAGGGGAGATCCGTACCCCAAACATGTTGATGCAACGGTCCGATTGTTGACCGACCGTTTGGGGTGGAACACCGATCAGTACACACGCTCGTATCAGTCGCTGTTCGGTCGCGACGAGTGGCTTCGCCCCTACACCGACGACGTGTTGCGTGAGTTGGCCCGGCGGGGAATTCGGCGCGTCGTCGTCGTGACACCCGGGTTTACGACCGATTGCCTCGAGACGATCGACGAAATCGGTCACGAGTCGGCGGAGGTGTTCACCCAAGCTGGCGGCGAAAGGCTTTCTCAATGTGCCTGCCTCAATGACGCCCCCGAATGGATCGCGGCTCTTCGGACCATCATCACCGAAGAAGGGGCGGGATGGCTGGATGAGCCGCCGACGAATTCGGTCGAAGTGAGCGCGATCCGCGATGTTGCTGCGCGATGATGCGGCCTTTGGTCGATCTCATCTCAGGGCGGGGTATCGCGTGCCACATCGAATCGTTCAAAGGCCCAGGTGATAAACGGAACGGTGAACGCTGCGACCATCGCCGTCGGGAGGTAAGCGCTCACGCCGGAAACGACCCAAGATCCGCCAGAGAGCGCGAAGGCGATCGTACCAGTGATTGACGCGAGCAGGACGATCGCACTCAAAATCAACATTTTACCGATCATCAAAAGCATTTGTCGAAACGCGTGAGAGAAGTCACCCGGCGTGGCAGGAACCATTCGGGTCGGGTAGAGCAGGAAGAAGCCGTTCTCGACGGCAACGAGCGAGAAATTCAGCGGCCAAGAGAAAACCGCGACCGCGATGAGAAGGAAGCGAATTTGACCGAAGATGACGTAGATGATTCCCGTGATCGTCGTTTGATAAACGCTGAGAATCAGCGTCGGCACGAGCAGTTGTGCGACGGCAATTTGCCACGCGGATAATGGCAATGTCTTGAGAAATTCCAGGCGATCTAAATCAGCGCGGAAATCGAATGCGACCGTTTGACTCAACATCATCGACATCATCAGCCCGATGCCCGCCAAGGACCAAGGAGTGGAAGGGGTGTCAGCCTTCCCGCTGTTCAAGAGAACGAGCAGCGGACCGGCGACGGACATCAGAGTCGCTACCACAAACACGAAGAAGACACGGTGACTGCGAATCGCTCCTAAGATCTGCCGCCACACGAGAGGCCCGACTCCGACGAGCCAGAGCGGATTGGGTAGCCGCCGTCGACGGGTCGGCTGCTTCAAGAGGGTGCCCCCACCAGCGTTCGCCAGCCCGCCGCTGCGTAGTCGCTCGAGCATCGCTGCGCGCCGCTCCGCCGCCTGGGCAGCCGTCTCAAAATAGTGCGTGTCGAGTCGCACCACAACGATGACCAGAACGGCCTCGACTCCGAGAGCAAGGAGCAGGTGGCCGAAAAATGCTGCATCGAATTCCCGGGAAGCGATCACTCTGAAAAACGAGCGTAAGGGGAGCAATCCATATTGCAAGACGGGGCTGTTCTCCCATCGTTCGAGCACGACATGGGGCTGTTGCAAGCCGCTGCCGGCCCACCAACCGTAAGCTGCACTACCCACCAATCCAAGCAGGATACTCCACAAGACGACTTGCCGAAATTTCGAGTACGCTTGCTGCTCCAGGGAATGAGCCAAGAGCGACAATGCTGCCGAGAACAGTTGAACGAAGTTCAAAATCAGCACGGTGCCCAACCAACCGCCTAGCCATGTCCCCATCACCGATCGAGCGGCCAGCGAGATGAAAAAGGCGAGGGGAATCGTCAAAAGACTGTGTGACAGCATTTTGTAAATGAGAATTTGCCGACGCAAGAACGGCCCGGCAAAAAGGAACTGGACCTCGGGCAGAGTGAATTGAACCGGACTTTGGTTCGGACTGCCGATCACTGACCACGCACAATACAACAGCAGTAGAAAGGGCCCCAATCTCTCCAGCCATGCACTGCCGGTGGCGGTCAGCGGCTTCTGCGACACCATGATGGCCTGGAAAACGAGCGTGCCAAACCAGACGAGCATGAGCGCTCCGACCAAGAAGGTCAGCAGAATTCCTCGGGGTCGCTGCAGATTCGCGCCGAGGCGGCGAAACCAGGCGCGGAAGCGGAGACCGATGAGTAGCCACAAAGCGCGATTCATGATTCGCTTTCCGCCTCCACTGGGGACGCTGGGGTGTCGGGACCCGTCAGACGGAAGAACATCTCCTCGAGAGTTTCGCGTCGGCCATCCTCGGCCGCTCGACGCCGTAACGCCTCCATGTCGGCATGCAGAACCTGTCGGCCACGGTGCAGGATCAACACCGCCGTGCACAGATCTTCCACGAGAGTGAGAAGGTGCGAACTGATCATGACGGCGGCCCCAGCGGCGGCGCGCTGACGGATCGATTCCTTGATCGTCCGGATTCCATAGGGATCCAAGCCCGTGAGGGGTTCGTCCATCATGATGGCTTTCGGCTCGTGCAGATATCCGCAGCAGATGGCCACTTTTTGCCTCATGCCGCGCGACAGGTCGCTGCAGGGGCTATCCCGCTTTTCGGTGAGATCGAAGGTCTGTAAGAGTTTTTCCGCGTGAGGCTCCCAATAAGTGAGACGATAAGCCGCCGCGATGAATTGCAGATGTTCCCAAATGGTCAATTGGTCGAACAACCGCGGTTCATCTGGAATGTAGGCCAAAGCCGCTTTGGCGAGGATCGGCTCTCGGCGAAGATCGTGTCCATCGATCGCGAGTCGGCCGCGCGTCGGGACGATGATTCCCGCCAAAGCCCGCATCGTCGTCGTTTTGCCCGCTCCATTCGGACCGACCAGACCCAAGATCGTCCCGGGAGAAACCGTGAAGGAAAGGCCTGCCACGGCATGGGTTTCGCCATAGTACTTGTGAAAATCCTCCATGCTCAGGCTCATGAAATCCTCGCTTGGAAGGCCGCGCCATCCGCAACCGAACGAAGGAGACCGATCACTACCCTGCCACCATCTTACGTTCAATCGACCACACAATCACAGGGACCCATCCGTCAGCAATTCGAAACGGTCTCGATGAACGGTGGCTCTGATGAGCGTCGTCGCGGGGAGCGGGGCTGACGGTGACAGCGATTTTGGCTGTCTTGGTCTGGACGACGAGCCGACGGAGTGTTACACTGCTGGCAGCAGCCGGGTTCGTGCCAAGGCGTGGCGGTCCTGGCTGTTCCCACCTGGGTAACGGCGACTTTGATCGCTCCCTCCTGATCCTGCCTGCCTCGTTTGATTTCGAGGATAAAGCATGTTCCGCCTGAATCTCGGCCCGATTTCGGGTTATTGTGATGGTCTGACACGTCGTCATTTCCTTCAAGTGGGCATCGCGGGCATGGCATCGGTGAGCCTGCCGCAGATCTTGCGTGCCAAGCATGATTCAGCGACGAGTAAAAACACGTCGGTGATTCTGTTGTGGCTGGATGGCGGGCCAAGCCATATGGATCTATACGACATGAAGCCGGAAGCTCCCGAAGAGTATCGGGGCATTTGGCGGCCGATCCGCACCAAAGTTCCGGGCATTCAGATCAGCGAGTTGTTCCCGAAGCAGGCACGGATCACGGACAAGTTTTCGATCATCCGCTCATTGTGCCACCACACCGGCGACCATTTTGCGGGGGCGCATCGCATCTTGACCGCCAAAGACATGGGTGTCGGCAGCGCTGCTATCGATCAACGCTTCCCGGGCATCGGTGCGATCGTGCATCGCGAACTCGGGGCTCGAAAAAGAGGCGTGCCGGGCTACGTCGGGGTGCCGTATGCAGCCAGTGTTGGTCAGAATCCCGGCTATTTCGGCGGACATATGCTCGGTGCCCAACATAACCCCTTCGCTCCCGGCGGAGATCCCAACGCCCCGGGCTACAGCGTGTCGAGTTTCAATCTCGGCCAAGGGTTGACCATCGAGCGATTGGAAGATCGTCGGACGTTGACCAAGCATTTCGACACGGCCCGCCGAGCCTTCGATCGGATGGGGATCGTCGAAGCGATGGATCGCTTCGAGCAAGAAGCATTTGAGTTTGTGAGCGGCCCGTTGGCCCGTCGCGCCTTCGACCTGTCGCGAGAAGATCCCCGGCTGCGCGATCGTTATGGTCGAACGCATTGGGGGCAGAGCACGCTTTTGGCTCGACGACTCGTCGAAGCAGGAGTGACCTTTGTCACGGTTCTCTTGGGGGGATGGGATCACCATTGGGATTTGCAGGCAGGTATGGAGCGTTACCTGCCGCAGGTCGATGACCTCGTGTCGGCTTTGTTCGAGGACCTGGATGCCCGCGGATTGCTGGAGACCACGCTTGTCGTGATGTGCGGCGAATTCAGCCGAACGCCGAAGATGAATGATGGCGGCAACGGCGGCCCGCCCCGCAGTATGGGGACGCCGGGACGCGACCATTGGGGCGAAGCCATGTTTTGCCTGATTGGCGGAGGGGGTGTCAAAGGTGGACAAATTGTCGGGGCGACCGATCGGCTCGGACACAGGCCGATTTCCCGTCCCATCAGTCCTTCGCAATTGCATGCGACCATTTACCATGTCTTGGGGATTGATCCGAAAATTCATTTGCTCGATCCGAGTGGTCGGCCCACACCCGTGCTCGATGATCCCACTCCGATTGCCGAACTTTTGTAACCAGGGGTAAGTGAGTCGACGCAACCTTAGGGCCATCGTTCACGGACAAAATGGACCCGAGCCAAGCGGAGATTTATCCCCCTTGGCTCGGGTGAGGGTGCTGACAGTGGACCTGCGGCGGTGATCCAATCGACCCGTTGAATGTACCCGGTTCGGCCGGTACAACATAGGGCACCGGAGAGGTGACAGAGTGGTCGATTGTGCGGCACTGGAAATGCCGTGTGGGGGTCAAACCTCACCGCGGGTTCGAATCCCGCCCTCTCCGCTTTCTTTCCGCCCCGGTGGAGCCGCGAACACCTGAACTCGTTGCACCGGATTTGATTCAAAGCAAGTCGTTTGTGTCATCCCGCGGAACCGGGCTGAACTCGATTTGCACCGCATGAACCAGGAGTCCGGCACGACCCGGCGTTTGAAGGGAACCGGGAGATTTCTTCCGAATCGTCAGCAAGACACCCAAGCCATTCCCGATGGGAAAGTTGTTGCCGCCGCCGCGAGAGCCGAGAAACCGATCGACAATAAACGTCTTTTTTTTGCCCCAAACGGGCTGGAATACGGTGCTTCCAAGGTCGACCGCCTCGCGGGGATCTTTCTTCATGTCGCGATATCGGATCAGAGAGAGCCGACATTCGAAATGTCCTGAGAAATTTCGCTCAAACAGGTCGAGATGGTCAGCGACTCCTGTCGCCTCAACCGAGAAAGTATAGTTTCCGCCGCGGGCATTGCGAATTTCCTGGGAGAGGACTGCGGTTTCCCCCTCGGCGATGGTACCGTCCGTGCGCCAGCCGATGAAGATTCCCTCCTTCTCTTTGAAGACTTGAAAATGGCCTTCCAACGGCCAAGCTCTCCAGCCTTTTTCGCGCGACGGTGGAGAACACGCAAGGAGAGATTTGGTGGAGGCGAAGTCGGTGTCGAGCAACAAGCGCGTATCGTAGGGAGGAACGAGAGAAACATCGCCCTCGGGAACTCTCAATTGGATCGGCTGAGGATCGCCCAAGATTCCCACGATGGGTTGACCTTTGCAGATGGGATGAGGTCGGTTGGCCTTGTCGTAGAACATGCCACCGGGATCGATGCCTAGCAAGTGGAAAAGGGTCGCGGCAAAATCACTGCCGGTGATCGGTTCGGAGATCGGATAGGCACCGTTTTTATCGCTGGCACCGACGACGGTGCCACCGCGAATTCCAGCCCCAGCAAAGGCAGCACAAAAACAATGTCCCCAATGATCCCGCCCGCCGACCTGATTGATTCGCGGAGTTCGACCAAACTCGCCGACCACGACCACCAAGGTCTCCGCCAGCAGCCCGCGCTCCTCCAAATCGGTCATCAGGGCATCGAAGGTCACGTCGAACATCGGGCACAGACAATCTTGCAGCCGGTCCGCATTCTGGGCGTGGGTGTCCCACAACGGATTGTCCACCGCCGAATCACCTGGCTCCCGTGGCCAGTTCACATGGACCAGCCGCACTCCGGCCTCGATCAGCCGACGTGCCAACAAACACGATTGACCCCATGTGTATCGACCATAGCGGTCGCGTGTTCGATCCGATTCTTTCGTCAAGTCAAACGCTGCTCGGGCCGCCCCGGAAGTAATCAGATCAAACGCCTGTGCTGATAACCGATCCCAAGCTTTCCCGGCATCACCGGTGTCGCCCATCGGGGCTCGGTTCATCTGCTCCAGTAAGAGTCGGCGATTCTCGAGCCGATCTTTGGTCATGTCGCCGTGAATGCCCAGACCGTCGATGTGATACTCCAGTGAAGCCGGGTCGCCAACGAAGCGCTCCGGCTCCCAGAGTTTCCCTAGAAAGCCGGCCGTCTGTCCGGCGGGTTGGACGTTGTCGTTCAACCGCATCACGTCAGGAATCCAAACGCTGGTCAGCGCCGGCATTTTCTGACTGGGACGGAGCATCTTGACGATTGAGCCGAAATAGGGCCAATCCGTCGGCTTGATCTGCCGGGCGCTGCCGGGGCCATAGGGATAACCCGTCAAGAGCCAATAGCCACTGACGTCATGATTATCGTCTCGCGTCGCGAGGGATCGGACGATCGCAAGCTGGTGAGCATGTCGGGCGGTGCGCGGTAACAGCTCGCAAAAATGCACACCCGGCACGGTGGTGGCAATCGGCCTGAAGGGGCCGCGAATGTCCACCGGTGCGGCCGGTTTGGGGTCAAACGTCTCGTGCTGGGGCGGACCGCCTTGAAGCCATAAGAAAATACAGTTTTTGGCCCGGCCAAAGGTCGCGCCCATCTCCCGCGACAGGTGGTTCGGAGCAGCCATCACTCGGGAAGTCGGAGCCAGAACCTGCGGCAACGTAACACTGAGGGTGGTCAATCCACCCACACACAAGACTTCGCGTCGAGTGGGCAGATGATCCCACCGGGCATCCTTCGGAAGGGCGGATTTCGCCATGATGACACTTCAATGCTAAGGATTCCAATCCACCTCGAATCGGGTGGTGTATTCCACACGTACGTTTTCCGAGTGTAGCCGCAATTCAGGGGCGGTTCAAGTCGGTGGAGGAATATGTCCGGGCCGTTACCAAAAAGACAAGTCTGGGCAAGTAGAGGCATCGGACTGCTTGCCGTTTCCTGGCCCCAAGGAGGATGTTTTACGTGGTCTCGATTCGACCGTGGTCGTCGCAATGTTCGCCGTGAGGATGGTGCAAGTGCCCATCGACGAGATAATCGACGTGATCGCCGTGCGGAACTGTTTCGTGCCCACAGCCGGGGCCATGCTGGTGCGCCCGGTCGTGACCACCACA
>CAKZUU010000464.1 GCA_937922175.1 uncultured Gemmataceae bacterium | reverse complement strand
CGCGGGATCGTTCAGACTGCCCTCGACCGCCGACCGATGCCGGGGAAAAAGCCCGCCGACTGGCGCGGCTTGGCTCCGGTGTCGTCCGTCGAATCGTACAGTTCAACGCAGCTATCGGCCCTGCGCCAAGGAGACCTGGTTACCTGCTTCGGCCCGACATTTGCCCAAGTTCCGATTCGCTCGCCTTTGACACTACCCGGCGGCTTACTCACGCTCGTGGATCGAGTTACCGAATTCGACCCCATCGGCGGTCGTTTCGGCATGGGACGAATTCGAGCCGAAATGGACATTCAACCGAACGACTGGTTCCTGACATGCCATTTTGTAGACGACATGGTGATGCCGGGCACCCTGATGTATGAGTGCTGCCTGCACACTCTCCGCATTCTGCTTTTGCGTTTCGGTTGGGTCGGCGAACGCGGTCGGCATTCGTGGCAACCGGTGCTGGGCGTCCGCAGTCAACTGAAATGTCGCGGTCAGGTAACGGCCCAAACGCGCACGGTGACCTACGAGGTCTGGCTGAAGGAAATCGGTGATGACCCCGAGCCTTTCGCCTTAGCGGATGCTCTAATGTACGCTGACGGGAAGCCGATCGTCGAAATCACAAATCTGTCGTTGCGATTAGCCGGTGCCACTCGAACGGAGTTAGAACGGCTGTGGCAACGACATGGCGAGACACCCCGTACCAACGTCCTGTTCGACCGCGACAAAATCACGGCGTTCGCGATCGGGAAACCCTCGGAAGCATTCGGTGATCGGTATCGAGTCTTCGACGGTCAGCGGGTCATCGCTCGCTTGCCCGGCCCACCCTTTCAGTTCCTCGACCGAATCGTCGAGATCAAGGATTGCCAGGCGTGGAAACTCGAAGCAGGGGCAAAGATCGTTGCTGAGTACGATGTTCCTCCCGAAGAGTGGTACTTCCAGGCCAATGGCATGGCGGTCATGCCCTTCGCGGTGCTGTTGGAAATCGCGCTGCAACCCTGTGGCTGGCTCGCGGCCTATCTTGGTTCCGCCTTGACAAGTGATCAGGACCTGAGTTTCCGCAATCTGGGGGGCACCGCGCGACAGTGGGCGCCCGTCACGCCTTCCACTGGAACCTTGCGCACTCAGGTTCGCCTGACTCGGGTTTCTCGTTCGGGTGGCATGATCATTCAGAACTTCGACTTTCGTGTTTCGGCCCGCGATCAGACGGTGTATGAGGGGGACACCTACTTCGGTTTCTTCACCCGGGCACAGTTGGCTCAACAGGTCGGGCTACGCGATGTGCGACGATCGGAACCGAACCCCGACCTTCCCTGTGCGAGTCGCTGGCACGGCAAATATCCCGATCGCCCCCCCTTCCCCGGTGCCATGCTGCGAATGATCGAGCAGATCGAATTCTACCAGCCCCGAGGTGGGACCCAATCTTTGGGATGGATCCGCGGCATCAAAACAGTTCGGCCCGACGAGTGGTTCTTCAAAGCTCATTTCTTCCAGGATCCCGTGTGGCCGGGGTCGCTGGGGCTGGAAGCGTTTTTGCAGTTGTTGAAAATCATCGCTGTTGATCGCTGGGGAGCGCCCGCTAGCAAAAACTCGTTCTCTTTGGTTCCAGGGGCGACCCATCAATGGGTCTATCGTGGGCAAGTGATTCCGGGGCATGAACGAGTTGTCGTGGAGGCGAACGTGGACGAAGTCGATGACGCGCAGCGTTCGATCCGTGCGTCAGGATATCTGGGTGTTGATGGGCGGTGGATCTATCAAATGAGCGACTTCACTCTTCAGGGTTAGGCCGTACATTGACCATCGCGCCGGAAGGTCTCGACATGCAATACCGACGAGTTTATTTAGATGCGATCGGATATGAACTCGCGCCGGTGGTGGTGACGAGTACGGAGTTGGAGTCGCGGCTGGCCCCGGCTTATGAAAAACTGCGCTTACCGAGCGGCCAATTGCAGACATTGACGGGAATCTACGAGAGACGATGGTGGGAGCCAAATTTTCCTGTCTCGGAGGGAGCGATCCGAGCCGCCCGCAAGGCGTTGGCGAGCTCGAATGTGACGGGGAAAGATATTGGGGTCCTGATCTATGCTGGCGTCTGTCGAGAACAATTCGAGCCTGCGACGGCCTGCCGGGTGGCGGCCGGAATCGGGATCAATCCGGGAGCCTTCGTTTACGACATCAGCAACGCTTGTCTGGGAGTGTTGAACGGAATTGTGGATGTGGCCAATCGAATCGAGTTGGGGCAATGCCGAGCCGGTCTCGTTGTCTCCTGTGAGACAGCCCGGGAAATCAACGAAATCATGATCAACCGATTGAATGCTGAGCCGACGATCGAGAGGTTTCGCGACTCTGTGGCAACATTCACCGGTGGGTCCGGTGCCGTCGCCGTTTTGGTAACCGATGGCTCGTTCCAGCGAGAGCGTCGCCGGCAATTATTGGGGGGAACGGCCCAAGCCGATCCACAGCATCATCATCTTTGCCGATGGGGGCTTCAATCAGTCCTTCCCGCAACGCTCTCGCAGGTTTTACCGACGGCGCTGGGCCAGTGGGCTGGCACGGCCGCTTCGATGTTTCGGAGCGGGGTCGAATTCGGCATGCGGCACCTGGTGACGCCCTTCATGTCGACCGATGCGGCGTCGGTCTTGAAATACGGCGTCGAACTGGGGACGCGGACCTTCCGGGCTTTCGTCTCGTCCCTCGGTTGGGCGGTCGACCAAATTGATAAAGTCGTCTGCCATCAGGTAGGTGCCGTTCATCGTGAAACTGTGTTGCGCACCTTGGGCATCCCTCAAGAAAAAGATTTCTCCACATTTGAATACCTGGGCAACATCGGCACCGTCTCTTTGCCGATGACCGCCGCTTTGGGCGAAGAGCGCGACTTCCTCCGACCGGGTGATCGAGTCGGCTTCATGGGAATCGGCAGCGGGTTGAATTGTCTGATTCTGGGTCTTCGCTGGTGAAATCGGAACATGAATTGGAACCGCGATCTTTACCCGTTCACCAGCCATTTTTTTACCGTCGACGAGTTACGCCTTCACTACCTCGACGAGGGATCGGGCAATCCCGTGGTGATGTTGCATGGCAATCCGACCTGGAGTTTCTACTATCGCAATCTGGTCCTTGCCCTACGACCTTCGCACCGCTGTATCGTCCCCGACCACATCGGTTGCGGCCTGTCTGACAAACCTGATGATCGCCAATACGACTTCAGCTTGCAACGGCGGGTCGATGACCTCGATCGACTACTCGAGTATTTGCAGCTTGACTCCCCTGTCACGCTCGTCCTCCACGATTGGGGCGGCATGATCGGTATGGCTTGGGCGGTTCGGCATCCGTCTCGCGTGGCGCGACTGGTGATTCTCAACACGGCCGCCTTCCCACTCCCGGCGGAGAAACGTCTTCCTTGGGGACTATGGCTTGCCCGAAATACGCGGCTGGGGGCATGGCTCACCTTGCGTGGCAATGCATTTTGCCTTGGCGCCGCCCGGTGGTGCGTGACTCGCCAACCTTTGTCCGATGACGTTCGTCGTGGGCTGCTGGCCCCCTATGACACCCCCGAACATCGGCGGGCTGTCCTTCGCTTTGTGCAGAAGGTGCCGCTGGGCCCGAAAGACCCCGGCTTCGATCTCGTCAAACAGGTGGAGGCGAATTTGTCGCGTTTTCGGTCCTGTCCCACGCTCATCTGCTGGGGAATGCGCGATTTCGTTTTCGATCAGCATTTCCTCTCTGCCTGGGAAAAACACCTGCCGGATGCGCGGATCGTGCGTTTCCCCGATTGCGGGCACTACATCCTGGAAGATGCCCCGGATGAAGTGATCCGCGAAATTCAGTCATTTCTGGCAGCGTCGTCGACCGACCGAATTGGGGCATGAACTGAAATGGACCGTTGGAATGTCGCCAGCGACCTGACCGAAATCGCTCAGCGGCAACCCCACACGCCTGCGGTCATCCAGCCCCTCGGACCCGACTCTTGGGGACGATTGCGATTGGTTCAATACACCTTTCGGCAATTGAATGAGGTCAGCGACGACTTTGCGTGTCGGCTTCGGGACGCAGGAATCAGCCGGGGCACGCGGTCCGTCCTCATGGTTCCGCCCGGTTTGGATTTTTTCGCCCTCACCTTTGCCTTGTTGAAGATGGGTGCTGTCCCGGTCATGATCGATCCGGGGATGGGAGTGCAACAGCTGGGAAAGTGCCTGGCCGAGGCGGAGCCGGAAGCATTTATTGGCGTGCCGAAAGCTCATTGGGCCCGTCGCATTTTCGGCTGGGGTCGTCAGAGTATCCGCACCACCGTGGCTGTAGGACAGCCAGGCTGGGGCACGACGCTCACGCTCGCGCGACTCCCGCGTTCCTGGCGCTGTCGCGAGCGACCACCGCGGGACGTGCCTGCTGCCGACGTCGGCGAGTACGAATTGGCCGCCATTCTTTTCACCAGCGGGAGCACGGGTCCGGCCAAAGGCGTTGCGTACACCCACGGGATTTTCCGCCGACAACTCGACGCCGTGCGAGAGACATTTGGCATCGAACCGGGCGAACGCGATCTGGCGACTTTCCCCCTGTTCGCTCTGTTCGGGCCGGCCTTGGGCATGACGGCCATTATTCCTCGCATGGATCCGACACGGCCCGCTCGCGTGGATCCGGAGCACATTCTGGAACTCGTCGCGCAGTTCGGTGTGACCAATATGTTTGGTTCGCCGGCACTCCTCAATCGCGTCGGACATTTCGGTTTCACCGGCTCCCTCGACTCGATCCGCCGGGTGGTCAGTGCCGGGGCGCCGGTCTCGGCTAAAGTGATCGAACGTTTCGCTCGCTTCCTGCTTAAGGGTACGCAAATCTTCACTCCCTACGGAGCCACCGAGGCCCTGCCCGTCGCTGTCATCGGAAGTGACGAAATCCTGGGCGAAACCCGCCATCTCACCGACCAAGGGCGCGGCGTCTGTGTCGGACGCCCGGTGAAAAATCTCGACGTGCGAATCATTCCAATCAGCGACGGCCCCATTCCGGTTTGGGACGAGGGACAAGTGCTTCCCGTCGGCGAAATCGGAGAAATCGTGGTACGCGGACCATGGGTCACGGCGTCGTATTACAATCGTCCAGAAGCCACAGCGTTGGCCAAAATTCGCTGTGCGGACGGCCGTTTTTTCCATCGGATGGGCGACGTCGGCTACTTCGACGAGCAAGGGCGACTCTGGTTCTGCGGCAGGAAGTCGCAACGAGTCATTACCGCTCACGGTACCTTGTTCACGATTCCCTGTGAGGCGATCTTCAATGCGCATCCGGCTGTGGCACGCTCCGCCTTGGTCGGTGTCGATGGCCACCCTGTCGTCTGCATCGAGCGCGAGCCGGGGTATTCCATCAGCGACGCTTCGCTACGCCGCGAATTGCTTGACCTGGCCGGGCGTTATCCGCACACCGCACAGATTCGAACTTTCCTGTTTCGCCCCAGTCTTCCCGTGGACATTCGCCACAACTCCAAGATTTTCCGAGAACAGCTCGCTGTGTGGGCGACCCGGAGGCTGCGATGAGAGTACTCGTCACGGGCGGAGGCGGATTTCTTGGCTCCGCACTGGCACGGCAACTGTTAGCCCGCGGCGCTCAAGTTCGAAGTCTCTCCCGCGGGAACTACCCCGAGTTGGCCCGTCTCGGCATCGAGACGATTCGCGGTGACATCTGCGATCCGATGGCCGTCGCGAAAGCGGTCAACGGGTGCGACATCGTTTTCCACACGGCGGCCAAAGCGGGCATCTGGGGTTCGTGGCGCGATTACTTCCGTACCAATGTCCTGGGAACCCGAACGTTGCTGGAGGCATGTCGTCGGCTGAACGTGCCACGCTTCGTCTTTACCAGTTCTCCGAGTGTCGTCTTCAATGGTGGTGATGCGGCGGGGATCGATGAATCGGCACCGTATGCCCGTCGATTCCTGGCACACTATCCCGCGACGAAAGCCCTCGCCGAGCAAGAGGTGCTTGCCGCCAACGACGCTCGAATGGCAACCGTCGCGTTACGGCCTCACCTGGTTTGGGGACCCGGCGACAACCATTTGCTTCCGCGAATTCTGTCGAAGGCTCGTTCCGGACAACTCCGCCGCGTCGGAAACGGTCAGAACCGTGTGGACACGGTTTATATCGACAATGCCGTCGATGCTCACCTTCTGGCCGCCGACCGACTCGTGCCCGGATCCGCCGTCGCCGGCAAGGCCTATTTCATCGGAAACGGCGAACCGATAGCACTTTGGTGGTTTATCAACCAGATTCTCGCCGTGGCCGACTTGCCGCCCGTCCGTCAGTCGATCTCGTCGGCAAGGGCCTACCTGGTGGGATTCGTTTTCGAGACGATGTATCGAATTCTCCGGCGACCCGAAGAGCCACCCATGACTCGGTTCGTCGCACGTCAATTATCGCGTTCCCATTGGTACGATCTCACGGCGGCGCGAAAGGAGTTGGGTTACGTTCCTCGAGTTTCCGTGGCGGAAGGACTCAATCGCTTACGCGAATATTTCGTTGCCACCATGCCTGCTCCTGCGTAACGCTCCCGGAAGAGAAGGATTGGGCCTGTTGAATGCTCGCTTTCATCGACATTGACTCCCTACAATGAAGCTGTGGATGAGCCACGAGACAGATCGAGGGCGCACGGTGGGTCGGCCGATCGCGATTCGACGGGTCGAGAACTCTCTCATCATCGAGTGGGACGACGGTTTTCGAGGGCAGATCGGTTTTTCCCGTCTGCGAGATGCCTGTCCGTGTGCCGTGTGTCAAGAGAAACGCCAGCAACCGCCCAACCCGTTTCCAATCTTGACGGAGGCGGAACTTCATTCCGGCCCCTTGAGACCGTTGGCCATGCCCAGTCGAGGCGCTTACGCCTACCAGGTGATCTGGAGCGACGGTCACGATACGGGCATTTACCCTTTGGAGTTGTTGCGTAAACTATGCGAACCCGCCTGAACCGATTCTGAACCTTTCCGGGGCAGAATGCTTCAAATTTTACCGAGGAAGTCATCACTGTGTCGATGCAGCCGTCGATTCCGCCGCAGAGGCCCTTGCCGGGGATCCAGCACGTTTTAGCCGTGGCCAGCGGGAAAGGTGGAGTGGGAAAATCGACCGTTGCGGCCAACCTGGCGTTAGCCTTGGCGACGCGGGGTCAACGAGTGGGCTTGATGGACGCCGACATTTTCGGCCCCAGTGTCCCGATGATGATGGGTCTGGGTTTGGTTGACCCTCAGACAACCCCATTCCCCGTCGAGAAATACGGACTGAAATTAATGTCGATGGGGTTTCTCCCGGATGCAAATCGCGGTGTCCTATTCCGCGGCCCGATGGTGGCCAAGTACGTCACCCTGTTTTTGACCCAAATCGATTGGGGGTCTTTAGACGTTCTGGTCATCGACATGCCGCCGGGAACGGGTGACGCGCAACTCAGCTTGTGCCAGACCGTGATCGTGTCCGGGGCGGTGATCGTGACCACGCCGCAAGAGGTCAGTCTGATTGATGCCCGGAAGGCATTGAACATGTTCGGCGAAATGCGAGTCCCCGTCTTGGGAACGATCGAGAACATGAGTTATTTCCAGGGGGACGACGGAAAACGGTACGAAATTTTCCGTCATGGCGGCGGAAAGAAACTCGCGGAAGAAACTGGGGTATCATACTTGGGCGAACTGCCGATCGACCCGCGTGTGGCGGAGTGTGGCGACCTGGGAGAGCCGATCGTTCGACGTTATCCCGACGCCCCGATCAGTAAAAGCTACCTGGAGTTGGCGAAGGCGCTTTGGGATCGGTTACAGCGTTCTCCGTCTCCCGAGGTGTTGCCGCAGGTAGAACTGTAGAGCCTGTGTTTATCCTTTGACCCCACGGGGCGGAGAACCCGCCCCTCACACTCGGAGGTTTTTATGTTGTTCCGGTCCCTGAGCGTCGTGTTGGCGCTGACGTTGGCCCCCGCAGCCTTGCTCGCGGATGATAATCCTTACAAGTCCGCGGAAAAAGGCCAATGGGCCTCCTACAAAATGATCATGAAACTCGCCGGTCAGGAACTGACCGGTTCGGTGAAACAAACCGTCGTCGACAAGAACGACAAGGAAGTAACAATCGAGGCCATCGCCAACATCTTTGGTCAAGAGCAATCGCAGAAACATACGATCGACTTGACCAAACCGTACGACCCACTGTCCACGACACAATTGCCACCCGGCGTCGACGCCAAGGTGGAGAAGGCCGAGGCCGGAAAAGAAACCGTCGAGGTGGCCGGCAAAAAGCATGAAGCGGAATGGACGCGCTACAAACTGAAACTCAGTTTGATGGGTCAGGACATCGAAGGAGAAACGAAGGTTTGGCTGGCCAAAGACATCCCCTTGGGTGGCATGGCCAAGATGGTCATGAAGATGAATTTCATGGGCCAAGAAATGGAAATGGCGATGGAACTGGAAAAGTCCGGCAAAGAGTAACTAGCGGAAAGCGGGCGCGCGGCGAGAGGCAAGCTGCGAAAAGCCGCGCGCTCATCATCTCAAGCGCTTAAAAATCGTAACCGACTCGAAGGCCAAACGTATCCGTGTGCGTCTGCCTCTGTTGATCGCGATTTGCAAAGGAGTGGATATAATTTGACGTCATTCGCATGTACGGGGTCAGATACCAGTTGAGACCAGCCGTCAATTCCGTGATGCGTCCGCCGGTGATCGCTCCGGAGTTCAAATCCAGGTGCGAGAGTCGCAAGGCAACTTCCCACGCACCAGGCCCGGTTTCCCGATCACCCGTCGCTGAACCGGTGCGAAATAACGGACGCTTCGGGATGACCCGCTGCATGATGGCTTGGTCGCGTCGGATGCCGCGATGCTCGCCGGTCAGAAAATAGCTCACATAAACATACCATCCTTGAAACCACAGAGTGCCGGAGTTGATCGAAGCGACCGGAGCGGCAGCATATTCAGCCTGCACCGAGAACGCTCCGCGTACCCAAATTGCCTCAGTCCCGAGCAAAAAAGAGTGAGTCGCAGGAATCAATCCCGTATCGGCCATGAAGGGAACGCTCAGAATCATGGCCCCGATTCGGACCTCCGGCTGGGCACGGAAGCGAACGATGTGATTGTTCGCCCCACGGAAGCTGCCGCTGGCTCCGACCAGGAGATAATGGTCTCCGGTGGATGAACGATAATAGGGCATCCAAGTGAGCCGACTTGTGATCGCGTGCTCGAACAAGTCGCCGAGATCGTCGCCGTAAAAGTCGCTGTCGGTACGAAACATGCCTAAAGCGAAGGTGACATCTTCTTGGGCGAATGGTCTTCTCCAAATCACGCCCAGATTGCGCACCGGAGCAAAGGCCTGGTCCATGAGCGAGCGTTCGAGGAACGTCAGATACCGGTTGGGGGTCATCCTCTCCAGACTGAATGGCTCGAAGACGTGTCCGACCCGCAACGTGCCATGCGTTTGCGGATTGATGACGCCGGCAAAGACGTCGAGAAACGTCGGGCGACCGGCAAAGGCGAAGTCCATTTCGATCCGGTATTCGGTCAATTCATGCTGACCGAAGACGCCGAATCGAGCCCGTCGGAATGCCGAACCGTTGGGTATGTTGCCAAAGATCGCTTTGCTGGCGGCATCCTGGGTGAACATTAACATGTCCGCCTGAAGCTGTCCGGTCCAGTTCACGGTGGGTTTTTTCCCATCGGTCTCCCTCTTCGCCTTTTCCGCTTCTTGCCGTTTCTCTTTATCCTCGAGCAGGTCGCGAATGGCCGTCTCGATCGATGGACTGATTTCGGATGATTCATTGACCGGCGTTGTCATCTGTGGGCGAGGTTCGAGCGGGGAGAGATCCGTTGGCTCGTCGCTGGCCCGGACGAGCCATGCGGATAAGAGGAGAAGGCTCACCGAAATGGAAATCATTCCTCGATTCGGTCGCCCCATGCGCCATCCTTTGGCATCGCTGACCTGACCTGTCTGTCAGTGACTTATCGACGCGATTTGGCGGCGAATTGAAACGATTGAAGCGAGCGACTCCGCTTTTCCTCGATCAAAAAATCGCCTTTTTTTCAAGTCGAAAGAATCGACGTATTACTCCGGGAGGACCACAGGCTCCCTGCCTGCCCTTGTCCCCAGAGCACGCCAAATTGCCAGTGAAACGCCTTGGTGGATCGATCGAACAGAGCCGTCCATCAAGGCAACGTTGACAATTCCGCCGGCATGATAGCTCCGGGCCGTGATCGCTGCTTTTGTCGGGAGCGTGGCGCTGCTGCCCTCTTGTCGCGAGTTGAAGTCGGCATCGTATTCAGTGCCGCCGATGTTTACCAACACCTTGGCGTTGGGAAGCAGGGTCGTTGTGAAACCGCTATGATGCACGCGGCCGTCGGGCCATTCCGTGTGGCCGGTGTTGTCGTTGACGTCGGGTCCCATTTTCTTGTCGGGTGCTGCCATCACCAATGCCGCGACGTCACCTTCGGTGGATGGTGGAATGTCGGGCGCCGGGGTCGTCAAATTGCGACTATACGGTGTAAAGGCTTTGACCTCGGCGATCATGAGGGTATTACTCATACCGTCGTAGATGGTTGTCGCCTTGAGCCGAGCATTTGGGTAGAAGGTTCCGTCACCGCCCCGCCCCGTGGTGGGATCCCAAATATGCCAAGTGCCGAAATTAAACCCGTAGTTGACCGGATAGACATAAGGCGCACCACTGCGAGTCCGCACCATGTCGTTGACCTCGGAGGGGCAAATAAACACCGGGATGCGCATGGTGGGCACTCCACTCGCACGGTTCCGGGGGCTGTCCCATCCGGATTCGAGGTCGACGAGCACGCCGGCGTTGCCCTGTTCGATGTATGCCAGGATTCGGCCATGCACCGACCACGATCCGTTGTTGGTGCCAAAGGTGGCCCCCACGGGAGCGAGCATGCTCGGAGGGAAGACACCATTGGTCGCCTCGTAGTTGTGAACAGCCAACGCGAGTTGTTTGATATTGTTCTGGCACTTGACGCGCGCTGCCGCCTCACGCACTTTTTGGACCGCAGGTAGAAGGAGGCCAATCAACACGGCGATAATGGCGATCACAACCAGAAGCTCGATGAGAGTAAAGCCGATGCGACGACCCATTGTCATGTCAAATCCTCGATAGCGATAATGCAACCGTGGCATTAGCCTGGTCAACTGATTGCAATTCTAATGCCGAGGTTTTCGGTCGCTACGGGCGATTGAAATACAACGGAAATCTTCAACCAACCGCCATCAGACCCACATCGGAGTGGCCAACCGATGGTCAAGATTGGCGACCGTTTAGCCGCTGACGGGCTAATCGGGGAGTGCTGGTGCGAAGAGCCGAAAGATCTGGCCGCGGCGGGACTCGAACCCGCACCTCCGTAACCGGAGAGGGGATTTTAAGTCCCCTGCGTCTGCCATTCCGCCACGCGGCCGGAGAAAAAATCAACTCGTCGTGACGATGGGTCTCCGGTGGGATAAATCGGGCAAGACGGCCCGCACCACATCATCGACCCGCTCCACGAAGATTATTTCCATTTCGCGGCGTACATTGTCGGGCAACTCGCGTGTGTCTTTCTCATTATCTTTCGGCAGGACGACCCGTCTCAAGCCGGCGCGTCGAGCCGCCAGGACTTTCTCTTTCACGCCTCCGATGGGCAGAACCAGTCCGGCCAAAGTAACCTCACCGGTCATCGCCGTGTCGCTTCGAGCGGGGACGCCGGAGTAGAGCGAAGTCAACGCCGTGACGAGAGCCACGCCGGCCGAGGGACCGTCCTTTGGCACGGCACCGGCGGGCACGTGAATGTGAACCCCGGAGGATTTGATGACTTGCGGATCAATCCCCCAATCCTCCGCATGAGACCAAACATAACTTTGTGCGGTCTTTGCTGACTCGCGCATCACTTTGCCGAGTTGGCCGGTCAGCCGCAACGCGTGTCGGCCGGGCAAAAGGGACGCTTCGATGTAGAGCACTTCGCCGCCGGTTTCTGTCCAAGCCAGCCCAATGGCGACCCCCGGCGGAAGATCTCGTCGTTGTCGATCGGGAAGGAACAGCGGCGGACCGAGCAAATCGGCTAACTGCTCATGGAAAACGACCACGGCTTCCGTCTGCCCATCAGCAAAGCGGACGGCCAACTTCCGCATCAGCCGAGCCAAGGCCCGCTCCAACTGTCGGCAGCCCGCCTCCCGAGTGTAACTCTGAATGACGGTGCGCAAAGTGTCATCGGGAAGGGTCACTAATTCCGGCTTGATCCCGGACTCTTGCAACACACGGGGGAGGATGTAACGTCGGGCGATCTCGAACTTCTCCTCTTCCGTATAGCCCGAGAGCCGCAGCACCTCCATGCGGTCCAGAAGAGGCCTCGGTAACGTGTCCAATGTGTTGGCAGTGGCGATGAAAAAGACCTTCGACAAATCGAACGGCAAATCGAGATAATTATCACGGAAGGTGTGATTTTGAGCCGGGTCCAACACTTCGAGCAGGGCCGAGGCCGGGTCGCCGCGAAAATCGCGCCCCAGCTTGTCGATTTCGTCGAGCATGATCAGGGGATTCTTCACGCCTGCCCGACGAACCGCCTGGATGATTCGCCCCGGCATGGCACCGATGTACGTGCGTCGATGTCCTCGAAGCTCCGCTTCGTCGTGCAATCCGCCCAAGCTCATCCGCTCGAATTTTCGACCCATCGATCGCGCAATCGACTGGCCCAACGACGTCTTGCCCACGCCGGGCGGTCCCACGAAACAGAGGATCGGTGCTTTCGCGCTCGGATTGAGCTTGAGCACCGCCAGATGCTCGACAATCCGCTGCTTGACGTCGTCAAGATCGAAATGATCCTCGTCGAGGATCGCCCGAGTTCGGCTCAAATCGAGTTGGTCTTCGGTGGTTTTGTTCCAGGGCAATTCCAGGATCAACTCGAGGTGCGATCGAGTGACCTGATGATCCGGCGCCATCGGAGGAAGTCGTTCCAGCCGGGCCAAGCTTCGCTCGGCTTCTCGACGGACATCCTCGGGCAAGTCGGCCTCCTCGAGGCGTTGTCGCAACGCATCGACCTCGGCTTTTTCCGGACTTTTCTCCCCCAACTCTTCCTGAATCGCGCGAAGCTGCTGCCGCAGCATGTACTCACGCTGTTCTTTACTGATTTCACTTTGGGCCTGAGAGGCGATTTTCGCCCGAAGCTCGAGCACCTGGACCTCGTGGGTCAAATAGCCATGTAACAAGCGGAGAGCATCGACGCGGGAGTTGGCCTCGAGCAGAGCTTGCTCTTTCTGGACTTCCAAGCTCAACATTGAGCCGAGCAGGTAAACCAGGCGGATCGGGTCAGGAGTGCTGGCGACGACCTGCTTGAAACCCGCGACGGCCTGTGGCTGGGCGATCTCAATCGCTTTGCTGGCCAGATCGACCACGGCTCGATACAGCGCATCCACTTCCGGGCCGCTGTCGTCCGGCAGCGGCAACAATTCGATCGCCGCTCGCATGTATCCGTCGGCCGTTTCGACTCGCTTGAGAAGAACGCGTTCCATGCCCTGAACCAACAGTTCCAGCGAATCGTCGCTGCGGGCCATCTTCTTGACCACAGCACGCGTGCCGATCTGATACAAATCCGCCTCGGTCGGCGAATCGCTGTCGGAATTGCGTTGGGCCACGGTGACTAGGGTTTTTTCTTCATTGGCCAAGGCGGCTTCGACCGCGGCCACTGATGCGGGTCGGCCCACAGACAACGGTGCAAAGAGATAAGGGAATAGTACCGTGTTTTTCAGCGGCAAAACGGGCAAAATCAGTTCCGGCAGGGCGGATGACTCGGAAGTGAATCTCGACGACGCTGTTTCCGAAGCCTCGTCCGGCGGGGCGATGATGTCCTCGTTCACGCTACACCCTCCCAGATAATGCGGATGTAGAGCATGCCGTCGCGATAATCGGTCGAGATTGTAGCGTTCGTCATCGGACCCGGGATCTCGACCTGGCGTTCAAATCGGCTGTACGCAATCTCCATACGGTAATGGCAAAAACCCTCTTCGTGAACGCAGTCGCGGCGAACTCCTCGGACCGTGAGCAGATTTCCCGTCAGCGTCAACTCGATGTCCTGCGGTCGAACCCCTGCTAAGTCGAATTTCAGCAACCAACCGCGGCGAGAACGATAAATATCCATTGCCGGTTGCCAATCGGGCTGTCGAGCGGCTTCCGGAATCGGTAGAAACCAGGGGAGGAATCGAAACGTGTCGTGCGCCATCCCCGCTCTCCTCTGTTCGGACGCGGTCGTCGTCGGCCGTCAGACGTCCAATTCCTCGGCCACTGCCAAGGCGGCGGAATCCATGATGAAACGATACCGCTCCGCCGGATCCTTGCCAAGAAGTGAAACAAACATCCGATCCGCTTCCAGATTGGAATCGATCTGCACCTGGAGCAGCGTCCGCTTTCTCGGGTCGAGGGTGGTCTCGGCGAGGACTTTGGCATCCATCTCACCCAATCCCTTGAACCGAGTGATCTCGGGTTTCGCGTTGGCTCGAAGACCGGAGAGGATCTCTTCTTTGTGCGCGTCGTCCCGAGCCCAGTAGGTTTCTTTGCCGACTTGAATCCGGTAGAGCGGTGGATGACCCAAGTAAACGTGCCCCCGCCGGATCAAGTCGGGCATTTGACGAAAAATAAAATCCAAAAGCAAGGTCGAGATGTGGTAGCCATCAGAATCGGCGTCCATCAGCAAGATGATTTTGCCATAGCGCAGCCCGCCGATGTCGAACTTTTCGCCCGCGCCGGTGCCGACGGCTGCCACGAAATCCGCCAATTCCTGGTTGGTCAGCGCCTTCTGGAGCGTCAACCCCTCCGCGTTGAGGATCTTTCCGCGTAACGGGAGAACCGCTTGAGTTTTGTTGTTCCGCCCTTGTTTCGCCGAGCCACCGGCGGAATCGCCCTCGACAACAAATAATTCGGTCTCCTCTGGGTTCGAAGACTGGCAATCGGCTAACTTTCCGGGAAGGCTCAAGCGTCGGCTACCCGGCGATTTGCGCTTCACCTCTTGGGCGGCCTCGCGCGATGCCAGTCGCGCTCGCGCGGCCAACACGATTCGGCCGATGATCTGATCCGCCACGCTCATGTTCGCGTTCAACCACGCTTCAAACGCCGGTCGCACGAACGACTCGACGATCGAGACCATCTCGGGATTATTCAAACGCTCTTTTGTCTGCCCCTGGAACATCGGTTCGCGGACAAAAACCGATAGCACTGCCACGATCCCTTCGCGGATGTCGTTTGCGGTGATCTCGAGCTTCTTATCCTTGACTCCGTGCGTCTCCATGAAGTTGCGAACAGCTTTGACGATGGCGTCTTTGAAGCCTTTCTCGTGGGTGCCGCCGTCGCTGGTCCGGATACCGTTCACGTAACTGCGAATCACCTCATCGGTCGATTCGGTCCACTGAAGGGCGACCTCAATTTTCCCCTCACCGTTTCGCGAAAGGAGGAAGGGACTGTCGGCCACCTTGGGCTTTTGGCCGTCGGCGATCAATTTGTCGAGAAATTCTGGAATTCCGCCGGGGTGGCTTAGATCAATCACCTCATCGGTCGCCTCGATTTTTAACGTGATTGTCAATCCATGATGGATAAAAGCCATGTCTTCGAGGCGGTGACGGATGACTTCCGGGTCGAAATGCGTCGTTTTAAAGATCTTCTCATCCGGCTCGAAATAGATGGTCGTGCCATGACCCCGCGCCGGCGCCAACTTCTGCAACCTACTGGTGGGCATCCCGCGGGAGAACGACTGTTGCCAATCGAAGCCGTCGCGACGAATCGTGGCGACCAGTACCCGGGAGAGGGCGTTCACCACCGACGACCCGACGCCATGCAATCCGCCCGAGTGGATGTAGCTCTCGTTATCGCCGAATTTGGCCCCCGAGTGCAGTGTGGTGAGCAACAGTTCCACGCCCGACTTTTTATACTTGGGGTGGATATCGACTGGGATACCACGACCGTTATCGGCAACCGTGACGGCATCGCCTCGCGAGTGCAGGGTCACGGTGATCGAATCAGCGTACCCGTTGAGATATTCGTCCACCGCGTTGTCGACGATCTCCCAGAGCAGATGATGCAATCCCTTGGCATCCACACTACCGATGTACATAGAGGGCCGGCGACGAACCGCCTCAAGCCCCTCCAGGACGGTCAGGTCTGCCGCTGTGTAGCGAGAATTGCTGAATGCCGTCATGTTCGTCCTTCATGCATCATCGGCGATCGCAGCCATTCTTCGGTGCCTCAGTTTGACCCATCGAATAAACCGTGCTCTGATTTGTCATTGCGGCCGGGATCACGTGCGGCACGGCCGTCGACTGCGTCCCAATCGACCAATTCAATCGGGGGCGGCACCACTCGAGCCAATCCGCCCCGTTTGACCACTTCGTACCCCCGACCCCCGCGGCTCGTCGCGGGGTGGGCTCCCCGCCGGTACTCCTTGACCTGGCCGGTCGTTGTTTCCACGGTCAGGGCGTCGAACCGGCTCCCGATCAAGGCTCCTCCCAGACAGACATCGTTGTTGTCCAGTTTGATCCCGATCACGCCTTTCCCGACTCCCTGAAGGACGTTGATCTCGTCGATCGCAAAATGGATGATCCGACCCGACGCCGTCGCCAACATGATCGACTCCTCGTCCTTGGGCGAACAAACCAAGACGACTCGATCACCCTCGCTCAACCGAACATAACGGCGTCCCGCCTTGGTCGAGGCCACGCGAAAAGGAGCGAACGGCGTGCGCAACACCTGGCCTTGGGCGGTCGCGACCAACACATACGGCCCGGGGGGGGTATCCCTCGGACCAGGAACCTCTGCCGGAATGAATCGCTCGTCGGCGGTCAGTGCAGCTATGATGCGCACATTATCGTCGAGCTTGAAGAACTTTGTGATGGGCTCACCATAGCCCGAGCTTGGAGGAATTTCGTGGGCCCGGATCGTGTAGGCGGTGCCGTCGTCGGCAAAAAAGGCAACGTGGTCCAAGGTGCTTGTCGGAACCACCGCGATGACCTCATCGCCCTCGCGAACCCGAGTCCCCTCAACGGATGAAAGGCGGCCGACTCGTTTCACCCATCCATCTCGGGTCAACACGACGTTCGTGTTCTCGCGAACAATATAGGCCTCTTCATCGAACTCCGGAACGTCCTCGTCGCTGGCCATCCGTGTCCGTCGTCGATCGGCATATTTTTCACTCAGAGCCTTGAGCTCCTCTCGCACCACGCCCCATAACTTTCGCTTGGACGCAAGGATCGCCTCGATCTCTTCGGCCCGTTTTGTCTTCTCGCGAAGTTCATCGAGGATCTTCTTGATCTCCATTTGGGCGATCTTGTACAGCTGCGCATCCAAGATGGCCGACGTTTGTTCGTCATCGAGTTTGAACGTTGCCATCAGCTTGGTGGCCGCATCGGCGCGACCCTGACTCTCCCGAATCAACTTCAACGCCTTGTCCAGAGCATCGAAAATAATTTTGAAACCAGTCAGAATGTGGATGCGTAGTTTCAATTGACGCAATTCATAGTCAAAACGTCGGCGAACCGTCTCGAAGCGGAAGTCGAGAAAGTGTTGGAGGATCGCTTTCAGCCCCAGGCGCTCCGGCCTCGTGACACCATCACCCCCGGGCACCAGGCAGGTCATGTTGTAAGCGAAACTCTGTTGCAAGCTTGTGTGCTTCAGCAGGTAGGCCATCACCAAATCCGGGTCCGAGCCCGGCTTCATTTCTAGAGCAATGCGCAAGCCGTCTTTTTCATTTGATTCGTTGGTGACGGATAGCAGATGAGGCAGCCGGCGCTGTTCAATAATCTGGCCGATTTCCGCTTCAAGTTTGCCTTTTTCGACGCCGTAGGGTATCGACGTAATCACAATCAAGCTGGTTCGGCCGCGGGTCTCCAATTTCCATTCGCCCTGTACTTTGATACTGCCGTTGCCCTCCTCGTAAATGCGTCGGAGGGTCGCGCGATCGGCGATGATTTTGCCGCCCAAGGGAAAGTCGGGGCCTTTGATGCGGTCAAGCAGGTGAGCGGTGGTGGCCTCCGGATCATCGATCAGATGGACGGCCGCGCGAATGACTTCACCCAGGTTGTGTGGAGGGATGTTGGTTGCCAAGCCGACAGCGATTCCACTGGCGCCGTTGACCAGGAGATTCGGGAATTGGGCAGGCAAGACCCCAGGTTCGAGCCGCTCGCCATCGTAGGTGGGTCGCATCTCGACGGTTTCTTGCCTCAATTCCGACAAGAGGTGATCGGCGATAGCAGAGAGCTTGGCTTCGGTGTAGCGATAAGCGGCGGGAGGATCGCCATCGACCGACCCGAAGTTGCCCTGCCCATGAACCAAAGTGGCGCGCATGACGAAGGGCTGAGCCATCCGGACCAAGGCGTCGTAGATGGCCGAATCGCCATGCGGGTGGTATTTGCCCATGACCTCACCGACAATCTGGGCGCATTTCCGCGCTCGACCGTCGAAATCCAGATGCAGATCGTGATACATGGTGTACAGGATCCGCCGCTGGACGGGTTTCAATCCGTCTCGCACATCGGGCAAGGCGCGGCTAGTAATAACGGACAGGGCGTAATTGAGATAGCGGCGACGGGTTTCCTCAGTGATGGCAACAGGATGGATCGTCTCGGCCATCCGGGCCTCCCATTCGACTGGAATCGGTATCCAAACCTCCGGGTTGGGTGCCCCGGAACGACGATGGCAGCTTTTCCGCCACCATCATCGCCAGGAAATCGACGCATAAGGCGGCTGGTTCGGATCCGTCGAGCACTACCCCACGCTTCGCTCGACTGTCCAAACGAGCCGCCCCAGGCTCAACGTCGGAGTCTGCCCGAGATTGTATGGAATTAAGGCTCCTCGCCGATGGGGGGCGGGTACGCCTTGACGATCTCGGCAAGAGTCTCCTGGAAGTCCGGAGGGGCGACGTCGAAACGTTTCATTTTCCACAACATCATGAGTTGCATCCCTTCGGGCCGAGAGTGGGCCGACGTCAATCCCTGGCGGAATCGTTGGAGATCAGATTCGGGCAGGACGCCTTCTTTGTAGGCGATGACGCCCGTGGGGAAAGGCTCGGATTGCACCAACGGCCGCAGCTTCGCCGCCTTGGCAGGGTGCATCCATTGGTAATTTTCCCAGGCGACGCTATCGACTACTGTCGCCTTAACCTTGCCCGCCGCGACATCGTCCAGGGCGGCGGCAACATGGGGTGGCGTCACGCAACTGCCGAAAAACTGCTCCATGCGCTGCCCGATCCGGCGCGTCCGCCGGGACAAGAAGAGTCGGCAGTGCTCCGGCGTTCCCCGGGGGATCGCGACGGGCTGTCCTTGCAGATCCTCTAACTTCTCGACCGGGCTGTCCTTGGCGACGATGACTTGCGCCTGCAATTTCGTCCCTTGCTTGATGACCACCACGAGCGGTTTGAGCTCGTCATGCTGCGTTTTCGCCCAAGCGAACTCGAAACCGTGAAAGACCGCCAATTGGACCTTGTTGTCCACGAGATACCGACGCACTTCGTCGGGGCCACTCAAAAGGATGACCCGGCCCCTCATTCCCGTCTGCGATTCCATCAATTTCGTGAAGGTGGGCATCAAAGCTTCAACCGTCACCTTCGGGAAATCCCGGAAGAGATTCTGGGGGATGCCAATGTTGACGGCCGGTCGGTGGTCACCGTGGACCGCCGGACGATCCACCTGAAGCAGCAAGACAGTGACGGCCAGAGCAGCCGTCAGGCGGACAAGGCTCGGGGGGAGGCGCATGCCAGATCCTCGGTGAGTTTCAAACGGGGAGCTCGTTAATCTTGCCTCGGGACGTTTCGACAGTTCCCGCGAAGGTCAACGGGATGTGCCTGTGATCACGGGGAAGGCACCACCGGTGACCCGTTCCAATTCGGTCAGGGCGACGGCATGGTTGTAAAGGGCCTCGTTCAAATTGGCCCGAATTTGGGCACCTAAAACCAGAATCTCCAGGACGTCGCGATAGCTTTGAATGACACCGGAATCCAGAGCACTTGAGGCGCGTTTTGCCAATTCTTCGGCATCTTTGGCGGCCTGAGTAAACTTGGCAATTTTTTGAACCGTCTCCTCCCATCGGTAGTAAGTGTCCTCTGCCTCCAAGGTAACGAGGTTCCGGGCCTTCTCCGTGGCGGCCGTGGATCGTGCGGCGACCTCGGCGGCTCGTTGAACACGAATCTCTCGCGGGCCGACAAACAACGTCGGGAAATCCAAGCCGATGGCCCCCGGTTTGTAGTCATCACCGAACGAGCCTGTCGGCACGGGACGGGCATGGACGTCTCCGGCCGCGGCAGCCGTCGGCCTCTTCACCCGGCGCATCGCTGCTTGCGCTTGCATTTCCAGTTGGGAGATGGCTAAGCCATGCTCGGCCATACTCACCTCACCCCGATGACACTGAGCCAATCCAACGATGTGATCTTTCTCCACGCCGGTCAACATTTTGGGGAGCGGCTCCTGCGGCACGTCGAACTCGAAATCCGGACCGACTCCCATCGCCTCACGCAAGGCGGCCTTTGCTCGCCCCAAACCTCGCCGTGCCTCATCGACACGCGACTGGGCCAAGCTCCGAAACAACTTGGCCCGTTCAATGGACAACGAATTCAAATCCGCCGGCGCTCCGCGTTGACCGAGCAGCGCCTCGCCGACCGCAACGGTGGCTTGGAGGCGATCGGAGATTTCCTCAGCGACTTTCAACTGTTCCCGGGCGTAGATCACGGAAAAATACAATCGTGCGATCGACGCTCCGACATCGTGGCGCACTTGCTCGAGGTTGGCGGCCGCGGCGGCCACACCGTGAGCCGACTGCTGCTTTCTGACCGGCAATTCCCGCGACAGCCGGGATCCCAGCCGAATCGCCTGCAAGCCACGCTGAGCGGCTTGAGCCGTTCCCAAACTCGCTCTGGCGGCCTGGATAGACGGCTGGTGAGTTCTTCCGATGTTGAGGCAGTCCACCAGGGTGAGTCGGGGGATCGAGGTGGCGTCTCTCCCTGAGTGCGGAGGGGGAACCGACCCAGGGGACGCAGGCCCGTCGGCGATGACGACCGCGGGGGCAATCCACACGGCGGTCAGGCTCGTCGCCAGAGCGGCTCGCCAGACCTGGAACAGTCGCGGATGGGGATCACGAAGCAATCGCATGACTCGCCCAGGACCAGCAATCCGATTGACGGTCGGCCGGGCAGCCGGGCCGGTTCCTCTCTCCACATCGGAACTCTACACGCTCCCCGACACGACTTGCGCCAAATTCAACGGAAGTTTTCCCCAACGCCTTCCAGATGCGCCGATCTTGACGCGCCCAACGAGTTGTTCGCGGGATCG